>NZ_JBFAPO010000015.1:0-209129 GCF_040676755.1 Dactylosporangium sp. NPDC049525
GCCACCAGCGCGACGGCAGCCGCCCGTCGGGTCGTGGGTCCTCGACCCGGGTCCGGCCGGCGAGGGCGACGCCGGCCCCGCGTCCGCGGCCGCCTCCCCCGGGCGCGGCGAGGTCCCGGCGTCCGTGGCCGCCTACCCCGTGCCGGCCACGACGGCGCTGTCCACCGCCGTCGACGAGCTCGTCCGGCGGGCCGAGGCCGAAGACTCGCGGGCGATCGCCGCGCTCGCCGACGCCGGCAACTGGCTGGGCATCGGCGCCGCCGCCGTGTGTGCGATCCTCGACCCCCGCCTCGTCGTCCTCGGCGGCCACTACACCCGGCTGGCGCCGTGGATGCTCACGTCCGTGCGGAGCTCGTTCGACGCGTCCCTGCTGGTGACCGAGGCCGACCCGCCGCAGATCGAGCAGTCCGTCCTCGGCGCGTGGGGCTCGGTCGAGGGCGCGGCGCTGGCGGTGCTGGAGCAGATGCTCGACGGGATCCGGCCGCTACCCATCGCCCTCCATCAGCCGCTTCAAGATCGGGAAGCGGCCGGGTAGCAGCGAAGTATTTTTGACGCCTTGGACAACAAAAATGCCGCCAAGGTCTTGCGGCGGCACATCCGGCGGGTTCACCATCCCCGATAGGTGCCGTCCGGGCACTTGCGACCGCTCCGCCACAGCCGTCGCCACCCCCGCCTTCGCAAGGAGAGTCCCTCCGATGCGTCTCAACCGCCCGAGAACACTCGCGGTCACCCTCTGCGCTGCCCTGATCAGCACGTGGATCGTGACCTCCGCCAGCCCGGCGGCCGCCGCCACGGTCGCCCAGGTCGGCCCCAACCCGATCGTCATCACCCCCGGCACCGGCTCCGACGACCTCGTCGTGCTGATGGCCTCCGCAGCCGAGCGCACCTCCACCATCACCGTGCACAACGAGGGCGACGTGGCCAAGAACCTCCACGTCGAGCACTTCACCACCGCCGCGGACTACCTCGCCTGGACCGTGTCGGTGCCCGCCGCCGCCTCCTACCGGTTCGCCGTGCTGGTCAACGCCTCCGCGGGCCAGCAGTTCAGGCTCGCCGTGCGCGGCACGAGCACGGCGGTGCCGTTCACGACCGCCGGCGGTTGGCTGAAGATCGACGTGGGTGCCCTCGCACTGCCCGCCGGCGCGAGCACCGTCGAACTGCGCCGGACCGGCACCATCAGCGGCGACGCGCAGGTCAAGTCGGTCGAGCTCATCCGCTCCGTGGACTACGCCGCCTACCAGGCGCGCATCGCCTCCCGCCGGGCGGCGGCCAACCTCAGCTGGCTCCGGCAGGCCAAGTACGGTCTGATGTTCCAGTACGGCTCGTGGGGCTTCCCCAGCGGCGGAGGCCCGGCCAAGAGCCTCGAGGCGCAGGCCAACGACTTCAACGTGGCGGGCTTCGTCAACACCGTCAAGCAGACCGGCGCCGCCTACGTCATCTGGTCGTTCAGCTGGTGGGGCTACCGGCCCGACATGCCCAACACCGCACTGGACAACATCATGGCCAACGGCGGCGCCTTCACCGCGCAACGGAACCTGATCGGCGAGATCGCCGCAGCGCTGCACGCGGAGAACATCCGCTTCGCCCTGTACTACCACGAGGGCAAGGAGGAGTCCGCCTTCTGGCAGAAGCAGAACTTTCCCGCGTCGTTCGCCGGTACCGGTACCGGCGACCGCAGCACCTTCTTCACCAACTGGAAGAACATCGTCGGCGAGATCGGCCAGCGCCTGGGCACGAACCTCGACGGGTTCTTCTTCGACGACGGCATGGTCTACTACCCGGCCCGGTTCGAGGAACTCGAGACCGTCGCCCGCACCGGCAACCCGTCCCGCACCGTCTCCTGGAACAGCTGGGTCTACCCGCGCTTCACCGAGTTCCAGGACGTCTGGTTCGGCGAGCTCAACACCGGCCAGGGCACCCCGCCCGGAGCGCCCGCCGGCGGCAACGGCATCCTCACCGCTGGGCCGAACCAGGGCCTGCTGGAACACGGCATGTTTGCCATGGAGAGCGACTGGGGCATCCACGGCCGGGGCCAGCAGATCGGCGGCACGAACTTCGACAGCAACTGGGCGATCGCCCGCGTCACGGCGGCCGCCGCCCGGTCCGTGCCGCTGTCGTTCAACATGATGATGTACGAGGACGGCACCGTGTCCGCGCAGAGCCTCGGCGTGCTCAGCCAGCTCAACAGCAGCGTGCGCGGCACGCCGTCCGGCCAGTTGGTCAACAACACCAACCCGTCGATCACGTACACCGGTGCCTGGTCCGTCTCCAGCGGCCGCGGCGTCGGTGACTACCTCGACGACGTCCGCTACACCACCACCAACGGCGACGCCGTGTCGTACACGTTCACCGGACGTGGCGTGGATCTGGTGACGGAGAAGTTTTCCGACCAAGGCAACGTCGACGTCTACCTCGATGGCGTGTTCCAGCAGACGGTGAACACGTCCAACCCGACTCGGCTCGCTCAGCAGACGGTCTACTCCAAGAACTGGACCGCGTCCGGCAGTCACACCATCAGGGCCGTGAAGCGGGATGGCCGCTACATGCTCCTCGACGCGTTCAGGGTCCGCGCGTAGCACGGCCGACGCTGCCGCGCCTCCATGGCGCGGCGGCATCGCGACACTGCCGCGCCTCCTCTGCGCGGCAGCACCGTGACGCTCCGCGCCGGATCGAGCCGGGCCCGGTCGCGGACTGCCACCAATCTCTACTTCACCGGCACGCCCCGGTTGCAGACCGGCAGGCCCCGGTTCCGGACCGGCACGCCCGGTTCCAGGCACGCAAGAGGAGGAATCAATGAAACCCCCGAGATGGAGAGTTGCGGTCACCGCTGCGACCATCGTTTTGTGCGCGGCGGTCGTGCAGATCGTGATAGCGGAACCTGCCCCCGTTCTTGCCAGTGGGACGCCTGTCTTCAACCCGGACTACAACCAGCTCGTCTCCCGGTCCGACCTCACGCAGACCGGAATGATCACCTCCGGCCCGCAGGGCATGCCGATAGCCAACGGCAAGTTCGGCGGTCCGGTCTGGGAACCGACGAGCAATGTCCTGAGTATGCAGGTAAATCACACGGATACGTTCGTTGCCAACGATGCCTCCGCCAAGGCAAACAACAGCGGCGGCGGCCTCGGAAGGATCAACCTGGATTTCGGCGGCGCCGTCTTCAACTCGGCGACCACCCAGCGCCTGTCCCTCTACGATGCGCTGCTGAACATTGACGGCAATCTGCTGAACGCCAAGGTGATCGCGAAAAACGACTCCGACACCGTTGCCATTCAGATCACCGACAACCGTCCCACGCCAACCCCGGTCAACATCGATCTGAAAATGCTCAGGGCCCCCTCCGTGAACACCGGCACCGGCGGCGCCAACCACGCGGTGTCCACGATCAGCCAGGAGCCGGGCAACATCATCGCTCTCAAGCAGGTGTTCTCCGAAGCCGCCTCCACCGGTATCACCAGCAACAACTTCTACTGCAGCACGGCCGTGGCGATCAAGGTTCAAGGTCGCACAGGAACGACGAGCACGGTGGACTCGCAGACCGTCCGGTTGACGGTGCCCGCCTCCGCCGGCACGTTCACCGTCCTGATCGGTGGCGACACCAGCATGAACACGGCCACCGACGTGAAGAGCAACGCGATCGCCCAGGTCAACACGTCGTCCACCTACAGCTCCATCTTTGCCTCCAACCAAGCCTGGTGGCACAACTTCTGGTCCAAGTCCTACGTCTACCTCCCCACGCAACTGAACTTCGAGAAAAGACGCACCTACTACATGTATTTGGCGGCGATCTCGAACAGAGGCAAATACCCGGGCAAATTCAACGGCTCCATCTGGATCGCCGAGGGCGACACCCGAGACTGGGGTGGCAGCTACTGGAACTGGAATCAGGACTCCCTGTATCAACCTTTCGACGCCGCCAACCACACGGAACTCAAAGATCCGCTGTTCAACATGAGAACGTCGAACCTGGGCAGATATCAGACTGCGGCGTCACAGATGTGGGGCAGCCAAGGCGTCTTCATCGGAGAGACCTCCGGCTTCTCCGGATTTGAAACGCTGCCGACCTCGACCGCCAACGACCTGAAAACATTTCTCACCTACCAGGGGCCCAGAACATCCGCTCTCAATGCTTTCGCCGGCAACAGGGACGGTCTGCTGTCGACCTGGAGCTGGGCGGGTAGCGCAGTGGCGCCGGCATCATGGGTGGTACACACCATGGTTGCCACGCAGGAGACGGCCGAGTACTTCTGGCAACGCTACCAGTACACCAAGGACCTCGCGTTTCTGCAGAATGTTGCCTACCCCTTCATCAAAGGCGCGGCGGAATTCTACCGCACCTATCCCGGCTTCACTTTGGACGCAGATGGCAAGTACCATTTTCACAACACGAACCTGCATGAACACATCTGGGCCGGCACGGACGTCATCGACGATCTCTCCCTGGCCAGGGGTATATTCGCGGTGGCGATCCGGGCATCGCAGCTGACCAACCAGGACGCCGCACTGCGACCGCTGTGGCAGGACCGGCTCGACAAGATTGCCCCCTTTCCGCTCAGCAGCCAGCCGGGAGCAATCGGGGGGTTGACCTCCACCGGCCCACCTGGGCGGAAGGCCGCCAGCCGGCCGCGTTGACCCGGGACAACTACGGATCCGAGAGCCCCAGGTTCAAGATGCTGGAGAAGTTCGATGTCCTGACCCTGGAATCAAGGGATCAGGGAATGGACGGCGGCGACTGGAACACGGCCATCAACACCTACCTGGCGTCCCCGGGATATTCGAACATCCGCAACAACGGTCAGGCGGCCCATCCCACCAGCAGGTTCCTGGTGGATGCGGCACGACTGGGGCGGGCCAATGACCTGGCGGTCATGTTCCCCGTGCAGTACCGTCAATTCTTCGATACGCCCAACCTGCTGCAAAAGGAATCCGACTACTATTCGGCCCAAGGATACGGAACCTGGTCGGCCGCACTGCAAGAGGCATTGTCGCAGAGTGTGGCCCCGAAACCGGCGCTGGACCCGGTGATCCGGGTGTTCCCCGCGTGGCCGACGGCCTGGGACGCCAAATACAAGCTGCTGGCCAAGGGCGGCTTTGTCGTCTCCTCCTCCATGGCCAGCCAGGATGTTCAGTACGTAGAAATCGAATCGCAGCTCGGCGGCACCGCCAAGGTCAGAAATCCGTGGGCCACCAACGTCGTGCTGTATCGCAACGGCGTGCAGGCCGAAACGCTGTCGGGGTCATTGCTCAGCTTCGCCACGACGGCCGGTGAAACCATCGTCATGGTCAGGCCCGGCACGACCCCTGACCAGTACAGAAGTTCCTCGGTGGTGGGAACGGGCGCAAAGGTCAACGACACGGACAGCAACATCTCCTACGGCGGCAGCAGCTGGGCCTACAGTTCCGGACGGAATTCGGGCGACTATCAGGCCGACGTTCACTACGCCACGGCCAACAACGACTCCTTCCAGTTCACGTTCACCGGAACCGGCGTGGACTACGTAACCGAAAAGAACAGCGATATGGGCCAGATCGACATCTACATCGACGGCGTGTTCCAGCAAACCGTGGATTGCGCCAATCCGACCCGGCTCGCACAACAGGTTGTGTACAGCAAACGAGGCCTGGCCACCGGAACGCACACGATACGGGGCGTCAAGAAGACCGGTCAATACATGCTCGTGGACGCCTTCGCCCCGTCCAACGACGGTGCCGGCGGTGGCAGCACAAAGGTCAACGACACGGACAGCCGCGCTGCCTATGTCGGCGGCACCTGGACCTACAGTTCCGGGCGGCTTGAGGGCGACTATCAGGCCGACGTTCACTACGCCACGGCCAACAACGACTCCTTCCAGTTCACGTTCACCGGAACCGGGGTGGACTACGTAACCGAAAAGAACAGCGATATGGGTCAGATCGACATCTACATCGACGGCGTGTTCCAGCAGACCGTGGATTGCGCCAATCCGACCCGGCTCGCACAACAGGTTGTGTACAGCAAACGAGGCCTGGCCACCGGAACGCACACGATACGGGGCGTCAAGAAGACCGGTCAATACATGCTTGTCGACGCCTTCACAACGTACAACTGACGGCTGGGTTGGCGCTCGGGTCCGCGCGACCCTGCAGGCGGCCGGGCGCTGACTGCCCGCCTGCAGGGTCGTGACCCGTCAGAGGTTCTGCCCGCCGGAGACTTTCGACGTCCTGGCCGGTGATCCAGCGAGCGGCCTTCCTCGGAGACGTGGGTGGCGATCAGGCTCCCGTGGTCTTGTCTTCACCACCGTCTATCGCCAACTCCAGAGGAACCTGAGGAGGCTCAGAAGGGAGCGCCAGCCCAGTGAAGTGGCTGTCTGTGACGGTGCCGGTGAGCTGGCTGTTTGCGATGGTGCCGGTGACGTGGCTGTCTGTGACTGCGCTGGACTGCCATTGGTGGCCAGTTGGTAGGCCACGTCCGGCGAGAATGTGCCCGCACCGCCTTGGCAGCCGTCCGCCTCGCCCGGCGGCTTGATCCACAGGAAAGCGTCCACGGCGGGGTCGCCCGTGTTGAGGGTCGGTGCCTCGCCGATGGCGCGCCCGGCGGGGTCGCACCACTGATCGCCCAATGATCCGCTGCCGTTGCGGCTCGTGTCCACGACAAAGTGCAACTGGGGCGCGTTGAGTTGCGTGAGGACGGCCTTGCCGTATGCGACCTCGTCGGCCGTGCGACGGAAGTTCGACGCGTTGGTGTAGAAGCCGTCCGCGGAGGTCTTCACGCCGGCCGCGACAAGCCGTCGGGCCTGCTCGTCCGGCGAGTTCCAGTTTGAGTGACCGCCGTCAAGGTACACCTTGGCAGCGGGGTTGGCGTCCTTGATGGCCTTCGCCGCGAACGCGACCGCACCGTCACGCTCGGCGATCTTCGAGTCGTCGAGGCAGGTTTGCAGCGCGAGCGCGTCCGGCTCGACGATGACGATCGCGCGCCGCGAGCCCAGTCCCTTGGCGAACTGCTGCGCCCACGTCTTGTAGCTTGCGATGTCCGGGGCCCCACCTGCGCTCGCCCCACCGCAGTCACGGTTCGGTAGTGCGTACATGACGAGCAGCGGCACGCTTCCGGCGGCGTTGGCCTTGCCGACGAACCCCGCGACCTCTGATGTAACGGAGTTGGGCTGGTAGGTGGTGAACCATCGGCCATTGGGCTGGCTTGCGATGCGGTCGCGTATGACGCCCGCTCTGGAGTCATTGGGGTTGGCCGCCAGCCAGCGCACGGCCTGTGACTCTGGGTCCCGGAACAGGACACCGGGGGTGGTCGCAGCCGACGCGCTGCCGACCCAAACCATTGCCCCTGCCGAAGCGGCCACCATGACGCCGGTGAGTGTTGCGGTCACGGGACCGCGTGATCTATTGCCTGACAAGAACGCCTCCTCTCACAGATGTTCTTTCAGGGGAGCGCTCCCATGGGACGGTATCGGCTTACGGGGCAGCTTCAAGCTCTGAGCAGGCAACTTAAGGAAAGTTTCAGATATCCGGCTGCGTAGATAGTCACCCGGATCTACGGTCTACCGCAGTCCGGGGTCGCATCGGGCGTGGTCGAAATGACCAGATTTTCCGTTTGGGGGGACGGTTCGGATCCCGTCGCCTGGCCCCCTCCTGGAACTCGCTCGGAGCGGCCCTCATCCCGGTCCGGCGCCACCGCGAAGCATGCCTGTCATGGATGCCGGCAAATCGGTCAATGCCCGCGAACGCGGCGGCCGCTGCCGGGCGGGCAATCGGGAGCGTCAGCGCGGAGCGCAGGTGAACTGGACCCGACTCCAGGCGTTGTTCATGTAGCCCAGCGGGTTCCAAAGGTGCTCAGCGTGTTCGGGTTGACTGGTCGCGCTGGTGTCCCAGGCCCTGGCCGTGATCTGTGCGGGCCCCGGCGGAAGGTGCACGGTCAGCTGCCACAGTCGCCAGGCCCACGGGCTCGGCGCCGCGGCGAGTTCCGCCTGCTGCCAATGCCGACCGCCGTCGACGGACACGTCGACCCGCGCGACCTCGCGGTTGTCACCCGCGTACGCGTAGCCGCTGACCTGTATCGGGCCGGCGGGCACGGTCTGGCTCTCGTTCGGTGACAGGATCGCGGCGTTCAGGGCGGCCACGCCGAGGGACATGCCTCGTCCAGCAGCGACCTCGGCCGGGTCGGCGTCGGCCGGCAGCAGGAGGTAATCCATTGCCTGGAAGTAGTTGCCGGAGGGATGTTCCTGCGCGGTGATGCGTTGCAGCCACTTGACGCTACGCGCGCCGACATAGCCGGGCACCACGATCCGGACCGGTCCGCCGTGCACTGCGGGAAGCGGTACACCATTCATCTGCCAGGCAAGCAGCGCCTCACCGGCCATCGCCTTCGCAACCGGGATGGACCCGCCGAACAGCCGGGACCCGCCGGGCCGAGGTGCCGCATCCGCTTCAACGAACGCGACATGGCCCGCCCGCGGGCGGAGACCGGTGTGGCCGAGCACGTCGGCGAGCGCGGCACCGGTCCATTCGGCAGTGGAGATCGCGGCGGGCCCCCATGGGGTCTGGCCCGGAATGGGCCGGACGGCACTGAGCTCGGCCCGGCGGTTGCCGGCACATGCCAGCGTGGCCACGACCGTGCGGTGGCTGAACTGCTGCTGGAGCTCAGTCAGGGAGAGCGTGAGGGTGCGGTCGACGAGCCCGCCCACCTCGAGGCGCCACGCATCCGGGTCGATCTGCTGGATCGGGCCGTGATTGCGGCTGTAGAACGTGTCCAGCGGGGTGAGCGGCAGGCGATCGAGCGCGGACAGGACCGGCTCCGCGTTGTACGGATCTTCTTCATGCACGATCGTGTCGTCGCGCTTGGCCCACTGCCCCACGCCGTCAGCGTATCGGCGTACCGGTGCCCGCACCGACGAAACACCCGGTCCGCCTGGTTTATCACCTCAGGTGAACCTGAACGTGACCGGTTGCGGTGGGTGATGGGTCGGCTCAGATCGTACGAGCGTCCGTGTCGCACAGGTGCGGTGATCGTCCACAGTGGACAGCTACCGGATCAGTTGGCCGGGGAGGCGGGGTATGGGGATGTTCTGTTCGGCGGCCGGGCCCGTCATCGCGGTGTCGGCGCCGATGAAGTACGCGGGGCGGCCCTGAATGGTGGTGTAGATACGGCTGATGTATTCGCCCATCAGCCCCAGGCACAGCAGCTGAACGGCGCCGATGAACATGATGGCCAACGACAGGGATGTCCAGCCCGGGACCGTGACACCGCTGATGAACGCGATCACCGTGGCGATCGAGAGCAGGATGCAGAGCACGAAGCCGAGACTGCCCATCCACGTGGCCAGTCGTAGCGGCAGCGCCGAGAAGCTGGTGATGCTGTCCATCGCCAGCCGGACCATCTTGCCGAAGGGGTACTTGGTGCTTCCCGCGACCCGCTTCTCCCGGGAGTAGTGCACCTCGCCGCTGGGCAGGCCGAGCCACGGGATCAGCAGCCGGTACACCGGGGCCTGCTCCGGCAGGCTGCGCAGCGTCTCAACCGCCCTGCGGCTGAGCAGGCGGAAGTCGCCACCGTGCGCGGGGACCCGGTTGCCGACCATTCGGCGCATCAGCCCGTAGTACATCCCGGCGGTCGCCCGTTTTGTGACGGTGTCGGTGCGCCGGTCGTTGCGGACTCCGTACACGACGTCGAGCTGCTCGGACCGCGCCAGCGTCAGCATCTCGGCGATCTTTTCCGGCGGGTCCTGCAGGTCGGCGTCGATGCTGATCACATAGTCGCCGTGGGCACGATGCAGGCCGGCGGTGAGGGCGGCCTGATGCCCGCAGTTGCGACTGAACGTGATCACCCGCAGTTGCGGCCAGGTGGTGCGCATAAGGTGCAGGATCGAGCCGGTCGCGTCGACGCTGCCGTCATTGACCGCGACAACCTCGTAACTTTCCGTTATTGCGTCGAGTGCCGGGCGGAGACGCTCCACCAGCAGGGGCAGCGCATCTTGCTCGTTGTACATCGGCACGATGACAGACAGCAACGGCATTGTACTTTCTCCGTTCCGACAACACTGAGTCGCGACACTACACGTGAAGTCAGTCCGCAGGGATCTCTCATGTTCTGGCGGCTGGCGGTAGGCTGCCGCGCAACGGAGAGCCTAGAGCGGAGTCCATCGACCTATGACCATCGCCGCAGAAGAGACCGACGCGCGGCCGGCCGGAGAGGCCGCAGCACCTGTCCGGCCGCTGAGCCGCCTCCTCGGCTGGCTGCCGGCGGTCCTGCTCGCCGCGATCACCGCGGTAGGCCTGCGAGTCTACGACGTCCCGCTGCCTGCGACCGGGTTGTTCGCCCTTTACATCGGGGTCGGCGTGATCTTGCCGGGCACACTCGCCTGGCGCGCGCTGCGCGGCCGTGCCGGCTGGTTCGTCGGTGACATCGCCGCAGGGGCGGCATTCGGGTACGCGCTGGAGACACTCGCCTATATCGCTGCCCGCGCGGCCGGCGCGCCGCTGCTGGTACTGCTGTTCCCCGTCGTCACCATCGGCGCCTTCCTGGCCGTACCGACCTTGCGGCGACACTGGCGAGGAAGCTGCGATCCGGCGGACCGGACACCGTGGTGGCTCGCCTGGACGTTCAGCGGGATCCTCGCGGTGCTGCTTTTCCGGGCCACCAGAGGCTTCCAGTCACACCTCGTCATGTGGCCGTACAACGGCGTCTACGACCCGGACCCGAGCTTCCATCTGGCGATCATCGGCGACGCCAAGCACCACATGCCGCCGGTGACGCCGTGGGTGGCCGGCGAACCGATGCTGTATCACTGGTTCGTCTACGCGGAGATGGCCGCAACGAGCTGGGTGACCGGAATCCAGCCGGTGGTGCTGCTCAACCGGCTGTCCCTCCTGCCTATGATCGCGGCGTTCCTCGTACTGATCGGGGCGATCGCCCGGTCACTGACGGGCCGGTGGTGGGCGGCCGCACTCGCCCCCGCGGCGACGTTCTTCGCGTTGAGCCCAAACCCGTACTCGTGGCGGTTGCAGGACAGCTGGTTCGGCTTCTCCGCGTTTGACGACGGCTCCGTGTTCACGATGGTGACCTGGACCAGTCCGACCCAGACGTTCGGCATCACGATCTTCGCCGCGGCCATGCTGCTCCTGCTCGAGCTGCTCCGCGCGGACCGCCCGTGGCGGGCTGAGCTGCCCAGATGGGTGCTGCTGGCGACGTTGCTGGCGACGCTGACAGGCGCCAAGGCCACCCTCTTGCCGATGCTCCTCGCCGCCCTCCTCGGGGTGATCGTCGTGCGGCTGCTGGTTGCCCGCCGTCTGGACCGTCCGGCAGCCATCGCCGCCGGCATGGCCGGGCTCGGGTTCGTGTTCGCGCAGCTGGTGCTGTACCGCGGCGCGAACCTCGGACTGAGCCTCGACCCACTCGCGGCCCTGCGGATGTTCTCCGCCGCCGCCGCCAGCAACACCGGCTACTCGACGACGGACTCACCCTTGCGGCGGGTCGCGCTCATCGCTGCGATCACGCTCGTGTGCTGGCTGCTCATGTGGGGCGGGATCATCGTGCTGGCCCGGCGTCGGCGGTTCCTCGAGCCGGGGGTGTCACTGCTGTTGAGCCTCGGCGCGGTCGGGCTCGCGATGTTCCTGCTGCTCGGGCACATCGGCGGGGCGCAGGGCTACTTCATCAGCTCGGCCCGGCCCTACCTGACGATCGCCGTCGTCGTGGGGCTGGCGCACGTGCTCGACGAGCGCCTGACCCGCCGGGCCGGGTTGGCGCTCCTGGGCTCCGCGGCAATCGGCGTGCTGGCCATCTACGTGATCCGGCTCAAGGGAGGCCCGTACATCCCGCGGGCGAATCAGGGGTACAGGCACGTCGCCTGGGCGCTGGTGTGGCCGTACGGCGTGCTCGTAGCCGGTTTCCTGCTCGCCGGCGCCGCGCTCGTCGTGGCCGTGCGGCGTGGCCTGCTCACCCGGAAGCTCGCGGTCGGGCTGCTCGTCGTCCTCGGTCTCGGCACCAGCCTGCCGTCAGTCGGTGACGAGCTGCGGCTGATGGTTGACGCCGGACGCACCCAGGGCTGGCGGCGGCCGCCGGACCGCGCGTACCTGTACCCGAACGACATGACGGGCGCGGGCGCGATGTTCCCGCGTGACGCCGTCACCGTCGCGCTCTGGCTGCGGGACCACTCCGACCCGGACGCGCTCGTCGCGACGAACGTGCACTGCCTGTGGGACCCGGACCCGAAGCCAGGCAACCCGTGCGACAACCGGCACTTCGGCCTCACGGCGATCAGCGAGCGCCGGATGCTCGTCGAAGGATGGGGCTACGTCAGCAGCGCCTACCGAGAGGCGGACAAGGCGGGTGTCCCGCTGTGGTTCGCCCCATTCTGGGACCAGCAGCTGCTCGCCGACAATGACGCCGCCTTCAGCGCGCCAACCGCCGATACTGTCGGCCGCCTGCGTGACCGCTACGGCGTCACCTGGCTGTTCGTGGACGAGGCGCGCGGCAGCGTCGGGACTGACCTGCCGAAGTTCGCGACGCTGCGGTTCCGTTCCGGGACCGCTGCCGTATACGAGATCAACCGCTGAACGGCGGGAAAGGCGGGAATACACGGTGGAAGCCACCGAAGTTCGTAAGCTGGTCGAACTCGAGGACCGCCACTGGTGGTACCGCGAGCGCCGGGCGCTACTCGCGCGGGAGCTGCGCAGGCTCGGCAGCGCACCCGGCGTGGCGCTGGACATCGGCGCGGCCGGCGGCGGCAACAGCAGGGTACTCAAGGCGCACGGCTGGCACCCGATCGCGCTGGAGTACGGCGAGGAGGGCGCCAAAGCGGCGGCCGAGCGTGGCCTGGCTGCGATCCGCGCGGACGCCCGACACCTGCCGTTCGCGTCGAAGTCAATCGACCTGGTGCTCGCCTTCGACATCCTGGAGCACATCGAGGAGGACGACCGGGCCGCCGGCGACATCCATCGCGTATTGCGGCCCGGCGGCACCGCCCTGATCGCCGTGCCGTGCGATATGCGGCTCTGGTCGGCCCATGACGTCGCGGTCGGGCACGTGCGCCGCTACACCCGTGACACCCTCACCACGGTGATCGAGAAGGCGGGCCTGCGCATCGACCGGCTGTGGAGCTGGAACGTGCTGATGCGCCCGGCCGCCGCATGGCGCCGCCGCCGCGCCACCAGCAGCGACCTCGACCACGTTGGCGGCCTGCTCAACGCGACCCTCACCACCATCATCAAGACGGAGCGGTACCTGCCGGTGCAGTCCCTGCCGGGCGTCTCGCTGGTCCTCCGCGCGACCCGCAGCTGAAGGGAAGATCCAACATGCTCGACAAGGCCAAGGACCTGCTCGGCAACGTGCAAATGTACGTGGCGCTGCAGAAGAGCCTCGGCGCCGACCGCCTTCGCTACCGGTGCCTCGAGGCGATCGAACCCAAGCCCGGCGACGCGATCCTCGATGTCGGCTGCGGCCCGGCGTACTACTACGAGCGCCTCGGCGACGTGCGCTACTACGGCTTCGACACGTCGCAGCGGTACATCGACTATGCCCGCGGACGCTGGGGCGACCGCGCGGAGTTCCACTGCGCCGTCTTCACCGAGGAGCACCTGGCGGTGCTGCCGCCGATCGACAAGGTGCTGCTACTGGGACTGCTCCACCACCTGTCCGACGAGCAGTCCCGCGACCTGCTGCACCTCGCCGCCCGCGCGCTCGCCCCCGGCGGCATGGTCGTCACCGTCGACACCTGCTACGAGCCGTCGCAGGGCAAAGTGTCACGGTGGATGTCGAAGAACGACCGCGGCGAGTTCGTCCGCGAGCCGGCAGGCTTCGACGCTCTGGCCCGCGAGGCGTTCGGCGACGTGCAGGGCGAGGTGTGGACCGGGATGACCCGCATCCCGTCGAGCTTCTACGCGATGCGGATGACCGCCCCGATCAACGCTTCCCGCACCGCCTGACGCCCGATCGCCGCCCGACGGCGCCGTCGCACGACGGCGCCGTCCTGGCGTTGACCAACACGGCGTTCCTGCCCACCGGCACGATGCCCAGCCGGCAAGGGCCAAGGGCGCGTACCGCAGACGAACGGCGTACTCAGGCCCGCGATACGCGCTCGACCACGGCGCGCCGAAGAACCGCACTCTCGGCTCCAGACCCTCGCGGTCCGCGGCGGCAGCCACGCGTAGGCATCCGCATCCAGGGCCTGCTCCCTGCAGAACACTGCCGCCCAGCGGCGGAACGCCTCGGACCGGTCGAAGAGCACCAATCGGTGCGACCCCGGCGGCGTGCATGAAGAGCCAGCCGACCACGCGCTCGGCCCGCCTCACGCGGCGGCCTGACCACCATGACCCATCTGGCCTGCGAACAGGGCCAGAAGGTCCTGGCCATGACCCTCACCGCCGGTCAACGCGGCGACAGCAGGCCACCCGCGTTCGATCCGATCGTCTACCGGCAACGCCACGCCACGCCGTCGAATGCGGCATCAACCGCCTCAAACGACACCGCGGCGTCGCCACCCGATACGACAAACTCGCAGTCCGCTGCCAGGCAGTCCTCACCATCACCATCATCAGCGGGTGGCTCTGACCGGATTATGAAACGCGCCCCAGAGGACCTCCGGCGCGGCGATCCGCTGTTACGAAGATGCCGGAGGAGTGCTGCCAGAATTATACGACGGCAGCCCGAGACTGTTCAGGATCGCGTCATGGTGCTCCTCGGCGAAGGTGTACTCCTTGCACGCGAGGAGCGCCGCCCGCACACGTTCCGGATCGACCTCCCCCATCGCGAACGGCATGAACCACGCGGGATCCGCACCGATCGGCCCGCTCGGCGACTCGCCGTCGGCGAGCACCCTGCCGTCGAGCATGGACCGGAACACTCCGTCCTCGTCCTCGAACATCTCGACCAGCATGCCGATGTCCGAGACGTAGCGGTGCACCCGCGCCCCGCCGGCATACATCCGGCACTCAACTACGTCCGAGTCGAACACGAACGTTGTGAACGCCGGCCGTCCGGTCCGCTCGGTGATCTCCATCGCCAGACCCCGCGGCCGGTCCTCCGTGTCCACCAGGATCCGCTCCCCGGCGATCTGCCGGACGGTCGCATCCCGGCCGACCGCCCGGATCACCGCCTCGACGGCATCGAGCGGTGCCGCGACCAGAATCGTCTCGTACGTCGTACCCATGGTCTCTCCGATCAGCGTTCCTGTGCGCCGAGCTCCGCCGCGTCACGCAGCACCACCCGATACGGATTCTGACCCGGGTGCAGATACTGGTCCAGATCGCGGGGCCAGCCCGGGCCGCAGCGCGGGCGCCACCGCCTCGAACACCCGGGTCAGGGCAGCCTCGTCGAACTCCCCGTAGCCCTCGGTGGGGTGCAGTTGCGTTGTCTGTTCGTAGTGGCCGCGTCGAAGGTTCTGCATGAAAGCGTGTCCAGCGATGATCACGGTAGCGGTTCGGTCGGTACGCAGTCCGCGCATCGGTCTGAGACGGTGCTTGAGCTGGCTGTGATCGGCCTCGATCGGATTGTTGGCGTAGCGCTCGACGTGATGCCACGCCGACGGAACCAGTTCGTCGAGCACTGCCGGGTAGACCGGTGCCAAGTCGGTGACCACCTCGCTCGGTGTCACCTTCAACATGGCCAACGCCCGTAGGAAGAACCGCCGAGCCGCAGCCGCATCCCGGCGTGCCGAGACCAGCACATCAATGACCTGGCCGTGCTGGTCGACTGCGCGATAGACGTACCGCCAGACCCGTTGACCTTGACATACGTCTCGTCCACGTACCACCTGTCACCAGGCGAATGCCGGCAGAACCTGACCGCGTCGACCATCAGCGGGGTGAACCGCTGCACCCAACGGAACACCTTGACGTGGTCGACCTCGACACCACGTTCGAGGAGCAGTTCTTCGACGTCGCGGTAGGAAAGGCCGAACCGCAGATACCACCGGACCGCGATCACGATCACCTCCGGCGGGAACCGGAACCCCACGAACGCAGACTGCGGCGGAGAGGGCGGTCGGCGGCTTGGGGTCTTCACTGCTCGAGTCTGCCTCAACCTTGCCAACGGCCAATGGTGTCGGGTCGCCGTGCGGGCCCGTCTGCCACAGCCACAGCGTGCCGTCGGCCACTGCGGCGGCGAGATGCCGGCCGTCCGGGCTGTAGGTCAGCCAGTACACGTAGCTGGTCGGGCCGCGGAGCACTCCTCCCACCGGCCTTGGGTGGCCGTCGACGGAGAGGTCCCAGAAGCGGATCGTCGTGTCGGCGCTGCCGACTGCGAGGGTGCGCCCGTCCGGGGTGAAGGCAACGCTGTAGGCGTAGCCGTCGAACCCGCCGAGGGCGGGGCCGAATTCGACCGGGCGGCGGGCGTCGGTGAGGTTCCACACGTGAGCGTTGCCGTCGGTGTCGGCGGAGGCCAGGAGATGGCCGGCGCGGCTGAACGCGATCGCCAGGACCTGGCCCGCGGCGTTCAAAACGGCGACTGGGGCGTCCGTCGCGGTCGCGCGGTCCCATAGATACACCCGGCCGTCGTCGCCTCCTGCCGCGAGCAGTTGCCCGTCCGGGCTGAATGCGACGGACTCGACGAGAGCCGTCGGCCCGTGCAGGAGCCGACCGGCCGCTGGGTGGGCCGGGTCGGTGACGTCCCACAGCTGTACCGCGCCGGTGCGGGTGCCGACGGCGAGGGTGCTGCCTGTGCGGTCGATCGCTGCGGCGGCCGAGTAGGCAGGTGAGCCCGCCGGGGTGCGGATCGGGGGGCCCGCACGCCGGGGTCCTCTCGGCGCTGTGACGTCCCACAGCTGCAAGGTGCCGTCGTGGCTGGCCGTGACGAGGGTGCTGCCGTCGTCGCTGAACCCGGTGTTGAAGATTGCGTCGGTGCCGTCGGCGACGGGGCGGGCACCGTCCACAGCCGCAGGATGCTGTCGGTGCCGGCGGTGAGCAGCGTGTCCTGGTCGCGGTAGCTGACCGCGGTGACCGGGGTCGCGTGGGGCAGGGTCAGGGTGGTTGCCGCGGTGGCGGTGTCCCAGATCGTCACGGTCTTGTCGGAGCTGCCGGCGGCAACGCTGGTGCCGTCCGGGCTGAAGGCGACGCTGTTGATCCACGAGTTCGGGCCCGTCAGCGGATTGCCCCGCGGGCTGGGCCGGCCGGGATCGCGCACGTCCCATAGCCGGACGCGGGCGTCGCTGCCGCCGCTGGCCAGGGTGGCCCCGTCGGCGGCGAACGCCAGAGCGAGGACCGTTCCGTCGGCGGCGCCGACGGGCGGGCCGGCCGGCAATTGCGCGTCGGTGCGGTACAGCTCCACGCGGCCGGTGCTGCCGCCGGCGGCGAGCACGCTGCCGTCGGGGGTATACGCCAGCGCGAACAGCGGCCGCATGGACGCGGTCACCGCCGCTCGGGCGACGGGCGCACGGCTCGGGTCGGCGTCGTCCCAGAGCCGGATCACGCCGTCGAACCCGGTAGCGGCCAACAGCCTGCCTCCGGAGCTGTATTGCGCCGCCTGCAGGGCGCGGGGGGACGCCAGCAACCTGGTCACCGTGGGTTCGACGGGCGCGTCGAGCAGGCTGGAGCGGGCCTCCGTCGTCGGCGAGATCCGGTATGCGGCAAGACTGAGCTGCTTGGCCAGCGCCGGATCGTAGTCGCGCAGCCGCTGCGCCTGCCCAGCGACGAGCCGGGAGATCGCCCGGTCGCGTTCGGCGATGGCCGACTGCCGCTGGCTGAACCCGTATCCGGCGGCCGCGACGGCCGTGACCAGCAGGGCCACCAGCGCGGCGACGACGCCGTAGACCCCGACTCGCGCCGGCAGCGGCAGCCCTTCCACGGCATATCCGGTCAGCACGAACATCGCCCGGCGCCGGCCAGGCTCACCAACACAATGAGCATGCCCGTGTTGATGTATCGGTTGCGCTCGGCCCGGTTCAACAACTCGGGGCTCGCGCCAGCACACCAGATCAGAATCCGCCCACGTCGTGATCTTTTGTCAGCCGGTCGGCACAGACAAGGACCCAGCGGACCGGATCGCCGCCGAAAGAGCCACCCGGTCCTGTCAGCAGTGGAATGGGCCGGCGGAGCCGGCGGCGGCATGCGGCTCCAAACGATTGCGGCCGCTGCCGTGCCGCGGCGATCAGTCGGGTGGCTGGTTCGCCTCCGGGTTCTGCAGGGCGTCGGCGAGCTGGCCGCGCTGGCGGATGCCGAGCTTCTCGTAGGCGCGTTGCAGGTGGTTCTCCACTGTGCGGACGGACAGCACCAGCTGCGCCGAGATCTCGATGTTGCTCAGGCCGGCGGCGGCCAGCGCGCAGATCTCCTGTTCCCGCCGGGTGAGGACGGTCACCGGTGCCGGCTCGTCCAGCCACCTCGGCCAGTGCCCGTCGCAGCGGGCCCGCAGCTCGGCGATCCGCCGGGTCAGCCGCCCCCCGGTGCGCTGGTCCGGGTCGGGCCGCGCCTGTCGCGCCCGCACCGCCGCTTCGAGGGCGAGCGCGGTGTAGTCGCGGTGCTCCCAGGACAGGCTGAGCTCCTCGAGCTGGTCGGGGTCGCCGGCGGCGAGGGCGTCGGCGTAGTCGGCGAACCAGGAGAACAGCGGGCTGTCCGACATGTCCGCGACCCGCCGGGTCTCGGCGGCGACCTCGACGGACGGTTCGATCCGGGACCACAGGTGCAGCGCCTCCATGGCCGAGGCGACGACGCCGGATGCGGTGAACTGCTCGGCCAGCTCGCGCAGGACCTTCACCGCGTCGGTGGGCTGGCTGGTGCTGGCCAGCAGCAGCGCCTTCGCCAGCCGGGCGTAATCGCCGCTGCGGCTGTCCGCGGGCAGCAGCTCGTCGACGGCCTGCAGCGCACGGGTGGCGCGGTCGACCTGCCCCTGGTGCGCCGCCCACCAGGCCTGCATGCTGAGGATGTTCGCGCGGATCGGGAAGAGGGTCAGCGCGTCGGTGACGGCGAGCGCCTCGTTGGTCCACCTCCCGGCCTCCGCGACCCGGCCGCGGTCGCCGTGGCAGATGCCGACCATCATGGCGATCAGGCCCACCCCGTCCGGCGAGCCGTGCGCGACCGCGTCCTGGTAGTACCGGTCGGCCAGGACAGTGGCGTCCGCCAGCTGCCCGCACATCACGAGTGCGTGGATGTGGCACGCCTGGGCCGCGGCTCGCATCGTCGGCCAGGCCGACTGCGGTGATACGGCGCCGGCCAGCTCGGCCGCGGCCTGTTTCGGTGCTCCCGCGTACGCCAGGACGAACGGCAGCAGCGGGGTCAGCGCGAGAGCCAGCAGAGGCTCCTGCGGCGGCCGCTGCAGCGCCGCGACGACCACGGCCGCGGCGTTGATGTCGGACTCGTAGAACACCGCGATGCCGGCCTCGGCGACCAGCATCTCCCCGTGCACCTCCGCTGGGAGCCACTGGCGCGCCTTCTCCAGCAGCGACAGCGCGACGTCGGGCTGCCGCAGCCCCCAGAACAGGTTCAGGGCGCGCAGCGCCGCCGCCCGCGCCTGGATCATGGGGTCGCGCAGCCGCTCGTACGCGGTCGCCAGTAGCGGCTCGGCCTCCTGGGAGCGGCCCAGCGCCACCTGCGCCCGGCCCAGGTACCACGCGCCGAGCGGGCCGGGGATGCTGCGGGCGAGCCGCTCGGCCAGGGCGGCGCCGCCGCGGTCCAGGGCGGCCTCGGCGGCGGCGAGCACGTCGGGGAGGTCGACCGGGAGCTCGGCCTCGCACCGCCAGGACATCACCCGGATGCGGTCCTGGACCGACGCCATGTCGTCCTGCATCGCCCCGACGAGCTCGCGCAGCAGCCGCCGGCGGCGCAACGGTTTCGTGCGGGCGCGGATGGCCTCGCCGAACAGGGGGTGGCCGAGCCGCACCAGGACGCCACGGCCGTCGTCGACCAGCCTGATGAGGCCCCGCTCCTCCAACCGCTCGGCCACCGCCGGTGCGACGAGCCGGTCCAGCACGGCGGGGCGCAGCGGCTCGGCGTAGGCGACGTATGCCAGCGCGGCGGCCTCCTCGTCCGACAGGACCCCGACGGTGAGTTCGACCGCGTCGTACAGCCGCGGTGTTCGCCGCCTGCCGGGCCGCCACTTCCACACGCCCTCCTGGGACCGCAGGCTGCGTTCGGCGATGGCGGCCCGCAGCGTCTCCCGGGTGAAGAGCGGGTTGCCCAGCGTGGTGCGCCACAGCGCGTTGAGGGCGAGGCCACTGACCGGGCCGCCGAGCACCGCCGTCACGAGCTCGTCGTGCCCGGCGCGGTCCAGCGGAGGCACGTCGATGCGGTCGAGCCCGCCGGCCCTGCGGACCAACGCGACGACCGGCGTGTTGACCGCGTTGCTGCGCACCGTCGCGAGGACCCTGACCACGCCGTCGGTGAGCAGCCGCTCCAGCAGCGCGGCGGAGGCGTCGTCGAGCCAGTTGACGTCGTCGACGCCGAGCACGACCGGTCCGGCTGAGCCGGGCGGGCCGCTCCCGGTGAGGCGCTGCCGCGCCAGCTGGAACGCCTCGGCGAGACCGGCGCCAGCCAGTGGCGCGAACCCGGGGACGGAGCCGAACGGCACGTCCTGCCACGACGGGGTCGCGGTGATGCGCAGGACGCCGGCGCCGCGGCCGTCGAGCTCGTCGAGGGCCGCGCCGAGCAGCCGGCTCTTACCGACACCGGGATCTCCGGTCAGCAACACGCCGGCACCGGCGCCGGACAGCATCCGGCGCACCGACGCCAGTTCGTGGACCCTGCCGACGAGCCCGTGGATCGGCGGTGTCGGTTCCCTGTCAGTCGTGCGCAAGCCCGTTCCTCCCGGTACTCAGTTGCCGCCGCCGGCGCCAGAACCAGGCCGCCAGCGGTGTCCGAGTGGGCGCTGACCTGTGCCGGCCCACTCGGAACTCCCGGTATACACACCCTCGTCCAGTTCCTACGTCCATGACTGATTGATCCCTTTCGATTGAGTACCGACTACTCAGGACGTCGCGGGTCGCCGTCGCGGAACCTGGGTCGGACGCCGACAGACCTGATGACCAGGTCGGCCCAGCCGCGAAAGGTGACGCCATGCGACTCGACACACGGATACTGGACGCCACCGAGCGGTACGCGGACGCCGTCGCGTTGGTGTCCGGCCCGCACCGGGTCACCTACGCCCAGTTCGGCGCGCAGGTGCGGAAGCTGGCCGAGGAGATTCGCGCGGCCGGCCCGCGGTCCGTGGCCGCGATCGTCCCGGTGAGCAACCGGCCCGGTGACTATGTCGCCCAGGTGGCTGCCTGGCACGCGGGGCTCGTCGTCGTCCCGGTCCACCGCGGCACCCCGGCCGCGCGGCTCGCCGCGATCGTGGCGCAGACCGGCGCTCGCCTGCTGGTCGGGCAGGACGTGCCGGCCACGTGGTCCGGACCGGTCGAGCACGCGGGCGAGGCGGCCCAGGTCCACCCGGTCGGCACCGGGCCCTCGGCCACGCCCGCGCCGCTCGACAGCGACCAGGCCCTCGTCGTGTTCACGTCCGGCTCCACCGCGCAGCCGAAGGGTGTGGTGCTCTCGCACGCCGCGTTCATCGGCAAGCTCGCCACGATCGAGACGGTCCTGCCGTTCCCCGCCGGCAGCACCACGCTGCAGGTCCTGCAGCCGCACTTCAGCTTCGGGCAGTGGACGTCGCTGCTGACGCTGCTGTCCGGCGCGACCCTGCTGCTGCGGGAGCGGTTCGACACCGGCGACGTGCTGCGCACCCTGGTGGAGTCCGACGTCGCACGGATCGCCGTCGTGCCGACGATGGCACGGATGCTGCTGCGGGACGCGCCGGCCGAGGGCACGGGCGGTAGCCGGCCCGCGCCGCTGTGGATCTGCGGCGGCGAGGTACTGCCACCGGCGGTCGGCGAAGGACTGGGGCGCCTGCTGCCCGGCTCGCGGATCGCGGACGTCTACGGTCTGAGCGAAAGCTGCACGTCGGACTTCATCGTGCCGCCGCAGGAGTACGACAAGGCGGCCGGCACCATCGGCCGGCCCTCCCCCAACGTGATGGCGGCGGTCGTCGACGAACACCGGCAGCCGGTCCCGCCGGGCGAGGTCGGTGAGCTCGCCCTGCGCACCCCGTACCTGATGACCGGCTACCTGGGCGACGCCGCGGCCACCGCGGCGGCGGTCCGCGACGGCTGGCTCTATACCGGCGACCTGGGCCGGCTCCGCGCGGACGGCCGGGTCGAGCTCGCCGGCCGCAGCAAGACGCTGATCAGCCGCGGCGGGATCAAGCTCTCCCCACTGGAGATCGAGAACGCGTACGCCGGCTGTCCCGGCTGCGCGGAGGTGATCGCGGTCGGCATCCCGGACGCCGTGTTCGGCGAGCGGGTCCACCTGCTGATCGTCCCGGACCGGGCCGCCGGGCCGGCGGCCCGTCTCACCGCCGAACGCATGCGCGTCTGGGGACGCGGCCGGCTTGAGCCGGCGAAGGTGCCCGACGTGTTCCACGAGATCCGCGAGATCCCCCTGGGGCAGACCGGCAAGACCGATCGGCGGGCCGCGCGGCAGCTCGTGCTGCACCCGGAGGCCGGCCGCGTGCACCGCATCCGGTAGCCGCCCGCCAGCACCAGGCCACACGCCGTACACGCCGTACACAGCAGTCGACATGGATGGGTGGTTCACAGTGGTACACCAGTCGCACGGATCGTTCCTTCGGGACGCGGTCGCCCTGCCGGAGCGGACCGAGACGGAGAAGACCGTCGCGGAGCTGACGCAGCGGCTGCTCGACACGACCGGCCGGGGCCTCGACCTGCGCGAGGCGGACCTGTCGGGGCTCGACCTGTCCGGACTCGACCTGCGCGGGGCGACGCTGAGCCGGGCGTTGCTGCACGGCACGCGGCTGGTCGGCGCCGACCTCACCTCGGTGACGATGGTCTGCCCGGGCATGGAACGCACCGACCTGTCCGGGGCGATCCTGCGGTCGGCGTACGTGCACGCACTGGCGGCCCAGACCTGCAACTTCGACGGCGCGGACATGACGGACCTCAAGGACGCCACCGGCACGCTGTTTCACGGCTGCTCCATGCGCGACGTGCGGCTCAGCGGCAGCCAACTCGCGGGTGCCGCGTTCTACCAGTGCGACCTGTCCGACAGCGACCTGAGCCGCGCGAACCTGCAGGGCGCCACGATCAACGAGTGCATGCTGGACGGCGCCCGGCTCGACGAGGCGCTGCTGGACCAGCTCACGATCACGAAGTCGAGCCTACGTGCCGCGTCGCTGGCGCGAAGCTCCGGCCGCGGTGTGCAGTTGCAGCGGCTCACCTGCGCCGACGAGCTCACGCTGTCCGGTGCGGGACTGCCCTTGCTGCGCTTGGAGGGCGTGAACGGCCGCGGGCTGCGCGCGGACGGCCTGAAGGCGCCCGACGCGGACATGGTCGCCTGCTCGCTCACCGGCGCCGATTTCACCAACGCCGACCTCACCAACGCCCGCATGTTGCGGGTGACCGCTCCGGGGGTACTGATGCCCGGCGCGTCGCTCAGTGGCGCCTCCGTGCGGCGGTGCGACCTGCACGACGCCTCACTGGTGTCGGCGAAGGGCGAGAATCTCTCCATTGTGGAGTCGGACCTGTCCGGCGCCGACCTGACCGCCTTCACGGGTCGCTGCATGACCGTGCGGGACAGCACCATGACGCGGGCGTGCCTGCGCGGCGCGAACCTCTACCGGGCGATGCTGACCGGCGACCCGCCCAAGGGCATGATTCTTGCCGAGGCCGACCTGCGGGGTGCGACCCTCGTCCAGGCGTACCTGGCGGCGGACCTGCGGCGGGCGGACCTGACCTCGGCGAACTGCGCGTACAGCAGGTTCAGCCAGTCGGACCTCAGCGGCGCGCGGCTGGACGGCTGCAACATGTACCAGTCGACCTGGGTGAAGGTCGTTCTCGTCGGCGCGAGCCTGGCCGGGGTCGCCGCGCCCGTCTTCGCCGACCGTTGCAAGGGGCTGCGGGAGTCCCTGGAGCAGGCGAATTGGCCGGGCGCCGCCGAGCTCGACCAGTTCGTCGAACGCTTCGGCGGGGTGCTGGCCAGCGCCGCGAAAGGCTCGACGTGACCGGCCTGCTGGTGATCGCGGCGCACCCGGACGACGCCGAGCTAGCGATCGGCGGCACGATCGCCCAGCTGCACGAGCGCGGCACCGACGTCGCCGTCTGCGTCGTCGCAGTCTCCGAGTTCTCCGCCGCGGCCGCCGCGCAGCGGGTCGCGGCCGCCGAGTCCGCCGCCGCGGTGCTCGGGCACCGCCTGCACTGGCTGCCGGGCGACGCGCGTGAACAGGTCGAGCAGATCCCGGAGGCGCTGCTCGTCCGGCGGCTCGACGAGCTGGTCGACGCGGTCCGGCCGCGGGCGGTGGCGACGCACTGGGACGGCGACTCGCACGCCGATCACGCCCGCACCGCACGGGCGGCAATCGCCTCGTCCCGGCGATGGGGCGACGTCACGCTGCTGCAGTTCGGACCGAACGAGACCAGGACCGTGCGGTACGCGGAGTTCGTCCCCAACGTCTACGTACCCCTGCCGCCGCCCGCCGTCGAGGCGAAACGGCGCTCCATCGAGTTCTACAACTACGCCGGGCAGGGGCACCGCAGGCTGGACAGCCAGCAGGCCGAGGCCCGCGACGCGGCCCGCGGGTTTGAGATCGGCGCCGCCGCAGCGGAAGCGTTCCGGCTCGTCCGGACCTGCGGCGGGCTGCCCTTCCTCACCGCCACCTGAACCAGCTTCCGCCGAAATAGGCCACACGCGTTGGAGGGACCCCATGAGTACACAGATTGAGGAGCAGCCCGAGGCCGACATGACCGGCATCGGGGCCGCCTACCGCGAAGCGCTCATCTCGGGGCGGCATCGCGCGGCGGTGTGGGGCATCGGGTACATCGGCGCGTCGACCGTCCTGGCCCTCGCCGACAACCGGATCCGCACCTGCGGGTACGACACCGACCAGCTCCAGGTGACCCGGCTCGCGGCCGGGATCACCAGTGCCGCGGTCGAGCTGACCGATGACGTCACCGTGCCGCTCGGCGACGACGTGCTGGTGCACTTCGTCGCCGTGCCGACCGAGCGGCAGGCCGAGCCGTGGCTCGACGCGCTGGCCGACGTGATCGGGCGGCTCGCCCGGGCCACGAAACCGGGCCGGGATCAGCCGCCGCTGGTCATCATCGAGTCGACGCTCACCCCCGGCACCACGACCGACGTGCTGCTGCCGGTGATCGAAGCCGCCGGTCTCGTGCCGGACAAGGACTTCCTGCTCGCCCTCGCGCCGCGGCGGGACTGGCTGACCGAGAGCGACAAGAACCTGCGCGAGCTCGACCGGGTCTTCGGCGGCGTCGGACCCAACTCGGCCGAGGCCGCGCACGGGGTCCTGTCGATCCTGTGCCGACGGTTGCACCGCGCCAACAGCCACGTCGAGGGTGAGCTGGTCAAGTGCGTGGAGAACGCCTACCGGCACGTCATCATCACGATGGCCAACCAGCTGACCCTCGCCTACCCCCAGGTCGACCTGGCCGAGGTGCTGCGCCTGGCCGCGACGAAGTGGAACGTCCAGCTCATCCACCCCAGCTTCGGCACCGGCGGGTACTGCGTGCCGCTGTCCAGCCGGTACCTGTTGCAGGGCGCCCAGCACCACGCGGACAAGCTCTCGCTGCTGTCCGCCGCCGTGGACACGGACAACCGGATGCGCAGGATCGTCGCCAACGCCGTCGCCTGGCAGGGCCCGGTCGCCGTGTTCGGCCTCGCGTACAAGGGCGGGATCAAGGTGGCGACGCTGAGCCCCACCATCGAGATCGCGGCCCGGCTGCGCGAGCTCGGTGTGCCGCACTCGATCCACGACCCGCTGTACACGCCGGAGGAGATCGAGCGGATCACCGGCAGCCCCGCGATGCCCGACCCGGAGACGGCGCTGGCGACCGCCGGGACCGCGCTCGTCGTCACCGACCACGACGCGTTCCTCGACCCTCGGTTCGTCGGCCTGCTCACCGCCGCGCGGGATGCGCCGCTGTTCGTCCTGGACAACTACGGCCTGCTCGAGGACACCCAGTGGCCGGCGCACGTGCGCTACCGCCGGGCCGGCAACGCCGGCTGGCTCGCCGGCGCGCCGAGGTAACGCCGTGGCGGACATCGTCGTGGCCGGGTCCGGCGTCGCGGGGCAGGCCTCGGCCCTCTTCCTCGCCCGCGCCGGGCACCACGTGACGATCGTGGAGCCGGACCCGGCGCAGAGCATCGGACCCGGTGACGACACCGCGATGGACGGCGCCCGGCCCGGCCTGCCGCAGCGGGCGCAGGGGCACAGCTTCCACGGCCTCGCCCATCGCGTGCTGTCGCAGGTCGCGCCGGACGTGCTCACCGCGCTGCGGGCGGCGGGCGCGGAGGAGATCGACTTCTCCGCACGGCTGCCCGAGGAGGACCGGCGGCCGGACGACGCCGGCATGGTCAGCATCCAGATGCGCCGGCACGTCCTGGACCGGGCGCTCACGCGGGCGCTGACCGCCGAGCCGGACGTCGTCCGCCGGTTCGGGCAGCGGGTCACCGGCCTCCTGCCACGGCGCTCGGCCGGCCACACCACCGCGTGCGCCGGTGTCCGCCTCGCGTCCGGCGAACGGGTCGAGGCGGACCTGGTCGTCGACGCCTCCGGCCGCATGTCCGACCTGCCGCGGTGGCTGACCGGGCTGGGCTTCCCCCGCCCGGCCGAGGTCACCCAGCCGTCCGGCACCCTGTACTACTGCCGGCACTTCCGGCACCGCGACGGCCGGCGGTGGGACCCGGCCGAGGGTTTCTTCGGCCCCACCGGCGACCTCGGCTACCTGCGGTTCTCGGTGCTGCCGGAGGACTCCGGCGGGTTCGTCGTCACGATGAACACCGCCGGCGGCAACCGGGCGCTGCGCGTCCTGCGAGACGCGTCGGCCTGGATGTTCGTCGCTGCCCGGATCCCGCGGCTGGCGGAGCTGGTCGCGGCCGACCGGGCGGAGCCGATCTCCGCCGTGCACGCGATGGGCGGGCTGCGCAACACGCTGCGCCGCTTCGGTGCCACCCCCGACACCCACCCGGCCGGCGTCGTGCCGATCGGCGACGCGCTGTGCCACACCAACCCGACGCAGGGCTGGGGCGCCTCGCTGGCACTGTGGCAGGCGTACCGCCTCGCCGAACTGCTGGCCGGCGCGCCGGGCCGGGCCGGGCATGCCGGGCTGCGGGCGCACCCCGCGATCCGGGAGTTCACCGCGCGCGTCGAACCGCACTACGCGGCCGCCTCGGGCGAGGACGCGGAGCGCGCCCGGCTGGCCGCCGACCCGGGACGCGACGTGACCGACCCCGGCAACCCGCTGTTCCTGCGCAAGGTCTGCTACCCGATGGCGTTGCACGATCCGGGTCTGCTGCGGCCGGTGCTGCGCCGCATCCACTTGTTCGACCGACCGGACGCGCTGCCGCGTGATCGGGCGCTGCTGCACCGGGCCCGGGCCCGGTTCGCCGAGCAGCCCCGCCCCGCCGCCGCCGAACCGCCGTCACTGGACGCGCTCCTGGCGGCGCTGGCGCGGCGACCGGCGGCGGAACGGTCGGAGCAGTCAGAGCGGTCAGAGCGGTCAGAGCCGTCGGAGCGGTCAGGGGCACGGCGGTGACCGGGGTGGCGGTGTCGACCGGGTCGCTCTACGACCTTGACGTGCCGACCGAGGACGCGGTCGACCGGCTGGCCGAGATGGGCGTGCGCGCCGTCGAGGTGTTCCTGCAGTGCGACCCGGAGCTCGACGAGCGGTTCCTCGCTGAGCTCCGGGCCCGGTGCGACGCCCGCGGTGTTCGCGTCGTCTCGGTCCACCCGTACGGCTTCGGCTACGAGAACCTGCTGTACAGCCCGTACCGGCGGCAGCGGCGGTGGGCGTTCGCCCGCTACGAGCGCTACCTGGAGGCCTGCGGCACCCTCGGCGCCACCCACTACGTGGCACACGGCCCGCCCCGGCACCTGGCGTACGACGGCGCGGCGCTGCGTCGCGGCTACATCGAGGGGACCGCCCTGCTGGCCGAGCTCGCCGGCCGGCACGGCGTGCGGTACTGCCTGGAGAACGTCAGCTACGGGCTGCTGCGCACCCCGGACGAGGCCGTCGCGCACCTGGCGCAACTCGGCCCGGCCGTGCCGTTCGTCCTGGACTTCAAGAGCGCCTGGAAGTGCGGCGTGGCACCGCAGGCGTTCGCCGCGGCGGTCGGCCGGCACATCGCGTACACGCACGTAAGCTACCGCGGCTCGGCCACCGGCCCGTTCGGCCTGACGTCGGTGGCGGGCCGGCCGGAGCCCGACATCACCGAGACGATGCGCCGGCTCGCCGAGGCGGGCGGGATGACCGGCCCGCACGTCGTCGAGGTGTTCGGGCCGGCCTCCCTCGATGACGTCGCCGCGACCTTCCACGACGTCACCCGCCATCTGTCCGCGTCGCTTCAGCCGCCGTACGAGCCATGAGAAGGGAATTCGCATGACGACGTCCGTCCCTGCCCAGGCCGTGCCGCCGGGCACCGGCGAAGACCGGTACCGCATCCCGCCGATGATGCGGCACCTGAGGGCGCCGCACATCCAGGACAACCTGCGCACCCGCGACTCGATCCGCCAATCGCTGCGGCGCGGCCTGCTCGCCGACGGGTTCCTCGAGGTGGACACGCCGGTCGCCGGGCCTCGCCTGGACGAGTACCGCTCCGGGCACATCCGCACCTGGGACGCCTTCGGTCAGGAGCTCTGGCTGGCGCAGTCCCCGCAGCTGTACAAGCAGATGCTCATCGCCGCGGGGTACCGCCGGTACTTCCAGTTCGCGCACTGCTTCCGCGACGAGCCGCTGGACCAGCAGCGCCCGGACCACCTGCGGGAGTTCGTGCAGGCCGACATCGAGCTGGAGGCGACCGACGCGGCGCAGGTGCGGCGGCTCGTCGAGCGGCTCGTCGCCGCGCTGTGCGCCGACCTCGGCCTGCCGTGCGTGACGCCGTTCCCCCAGCTCGACGCCGTCGAATGCGTCGCGCGGTACGGCACCGACCGGCCGGACCTGCGGACGCACCCGGACGAGCTGGCGTTCGTCTGGGTCAACGACTTCCCGCTCGCGGAGGCCGACCACGACGGCGGACCGCGGTTCGTCCGGCACCCGATGGCGCTGCCGCATCACCTGCCGGCGAGCCCCGCCGACGCCCTCGGCGTCCGGACCCACTCCTACGACCTGGTGCTCAACGGTTACGAGATCGCCAGCGGCGACCTGCGCATCGCCGACGCGGACCTGCAGAGCGCCGTGCTGGACCTGGTCGGGGTCGACACGCGGGCGCTGCGGCCGCTGCTGGCGGTGCTGCGGTCCGGTTGCCCGCCGCACGGCGGCCTGGGCATGGGCCTGGACCGGCTCGCGATGCAGCTCACCCGCAGCGCGTCCGTCGCCGAGGTCACCGCGTTCCCGGCGTGGTCGGGCTACTGGGACGGGGGCGCGCGGTGACCGCACCGCTGACGATCACCGACGCCGACCATCCGCGCCGGCCCTTGCCGGCTGCGGCCGGCGCCGGACCCGACGTGGTCATCAGGGCCGGCCGGCTGGAGATCGGCCCGGGCTGCACGATCGGCCCGGGGACCGTCCTCGCCGGTGACACCGTCACCCTGGGCGCCGGCGTCACGATCGGGCGGGGCTGCGACCTGCGCGCCGGCCGGCTGTCGATCGGCCCCCGCAGCGAGATCGGCGCCGGTGTCACGGTCCTCGCCGCTGAGGCGTTCGAGGTCGGCCGGGCCGCCCGGATCAGCGACCAGGTCCGGGTCGTCTGTCGCAGCCTGGTCGCCGGCACTCTGCTGTACCTCGGCCACGAGGCCACCGTCGGCTACGGCGGCACCACCGAGTCGACCGCGACGCTGCGGCTCGGCGACCGGGTCGCGCTCGGCCCTCGTACCATCGTCAACGCCAACCATCCCGTGGACCTCGGCGACGACGTCGGCACCGGCAGCGACGTGACGTTCTGGACGCACGGCTACCACTTCGGTCACCGCCTGCTGGACGGCTACCGGGCGACGTTCGCGCCCATCGTCCTGGAGCCGGGGGTCTGGCTCGGCTACCACTGCTCGGTCATGCCGGGCGTGCGGGTCGGCGCCGGCACGATCGTCGCCGCCGGCGCCGTCGTCGCCGCGGACCTGCCGGCCGGGTGCCTCGCCGCCGGCGTCCCGGCGAAGGTGAAATCGCCGCTGCGCCCGGTCCCGCCCGAGGGCGCGGCCGCTCTCGACGCGGTCCGGGACGTCCTGGCCGGGTGGGCCGGCGAGCTCGCCTGGAAACAGGTCCCCGTCGTCGCCGACCCCGGCGGGTCGGCCTGGACGGTGGACCCGGGCGCGACGCTCGGCCCAGCGCACCGAGTCCGGCTGGTCCTGGCCGCCGCCGGGCCCGTGGCCGGCCGCGCCGACCTCGTCGAGGTCGTCGTCGCCCTCGGCTACGAGGCGGCGCATACCGGGCCGGAGGCGGCGCATACCGGGCCGGAGGCGGCATATGCCGGGCCGAACGCCGCGCTGTTCCTGCCCCGCACCGGGCGGCTGCACGGCGCCACCTCGGCGGTCATCGAGGACCTCCGCGACCACCTGCGCCGGCACGCGTTGCCGTGCGGCGACGAACGGTGCTTCACCAGCATCACGCCCGAGGCGTTCACCCGCCTGCGGCGCATGACGGCGGCCGGCCCGCCAGCCCTGCAACCGGCGGCCGGCCGGCCGACCCCGCAACCGATGGAGCGACACCCGTGATCCCGCGCATCTCCACTGTCGTGATGACCCACCCGGACCGGATCGAGTCGGCCCAGCGGCTCGTCGACGCCCACCCGGACATGTCGATCCGGATCGTGCTCGACCCGCGGCCGGACGGCCCCCCGGCGGCGGTGCGGACGGCCCGGCGCGCCTGGTCGGCGATGCCCGGCGACGCGTCCCACCACCTGGTCCTGCAGGACGACGTGCGGGGCACCGCGCACCTCGGCCAGCACGTCACCAGTGCCGTCGCGGCGATGCCGGACTCGCCGCTCTGCTTCTTCACCGAGTGGGGGTCCAAGACGGCACAGGCGGTTCGGATGGCCGCGCTGTGCGGCGACGCCTGGGCCGAGATCGTCGACCACCTGCACACCAGCCAGGCGGTGCTGCTGCCCGCGGCGCTGGTCCGGCAGCTGCAGGCGCACATGGCGACCCCGGGTGTCGCGGACGACGACGCCGTCGCCGACGCCGACCTGCTGTTCGGCTTCCTGCGCGAGCGTGGCACCACACCGCTCGTCTCAGTGCCGAACCTGGTTGAGCACATCGAGCTGCCGAGCCTGCTCGGCAACGACATCCTCCGCGGCCCGCGGCACTCGCCGTGCTTCGATCCGAGCCTGCCGACGCATGACTGGGGCAGCGGTGTGTGGCGGCCCGCGGCGGTGCTGCCACAGTTCTCCACCCGCGACGCACGCTCGTACTGCCACCTGCGGGAGACCGGCGGCGGGTGGACGTCCCCGCAGACCGTCGACTGGCTGCGCGAGCGCGGCCTCGCCCTCCCGGAGCTCGTCGAGCGGTTCCGCTCCCGCCTCGGCGCACTGCCGGCCGCGGCACGGATCCGCGCCGTCATCGCCGAGACGATGCTGTTCGAACTGTGGGTGACCGCCTACGCCGCCGGTGTCGTGCTGCGGGAGCACTACGGGCTGGATCCGGACACCGCCGGCGGGCGGCTGCGCGCCCCGGTCGCCGACCGGGCCTGGGCAAGCCTGGTGCCCGGCGCGCTGCGCAAGATCCTGCCGCTGCCGGTCAGCCACTGGCTCGCCGAGGAGCTGCGGGCGCTGGTCCGCGACGCCGTCAGCGCGGGCGGGTCGACGCGATGAGCGCGAACCTCGATTCGCGGCCGGTGCCGCCACCGCTGCTCGTCGTCTACGCCCCGGGCAGCCCAACCCCGGCCACGCTGATCCGCAGCCTGTCCGGGGTCGCGGACGCCTGCTTCGTCGTACTCGCCGAGCACGCGCCGGCCACGCTGGACGCGTTCCCCCCGGCCGCCACGATCGTCGTGGGGGCCGGCGAGCCTGAACGGGCGGCGGCGTGGGCCGCCGGGCGCGGCGTGCGTGGCGTCGTGACCTACAGCGAGCTCGCCCTGCGGTTCACCGCCCAGGTGGCCCGGACGCTGGGCCTGCCGCACCACGATGTGCGGGCGGCCGAGACCATGACCGACAAGCTCGCGCAACGCCGGGCGCTGGCCGCCGCCGGGGTGCCGGTGCCGGCCTTCGCGGAGATCAGGGGGCCCGGCGACGTCGACGGCGCCGCCGCCGCGGTCGGCTTCCCGGCCGTGCTCAAGCCCCGGCGCGGGATGGGCAGCGCGCTGGTGGAGCGGGTCACCGGCCTTGAGCGGCTGCGGGCGGTGGTCGCCGCGTCGTGGGCCGGGTTCGACGCCGACGAGCGGCTGCGCGGCACCGACCCGGCCTTCGTCCTGGAGCAGCAACTGCGGGGGGTGCGCTGGCATGAGGACCCGCGCTTCGGCGACTACGTGTCGGTCGAGTCGCTGCTCGACCGGGGACGGATCGTCCACCTCGCGATCACCGACAAGACGCCCCTGGCCGAGCCGTTCCGGGAGGTCGGGCACCTGATGCCGAGCAGCCTCCCGGACGGGCGGCTGGCGCAGATCCACGAGGCCGCGACCGCCGCGCTGCGGGCCGTCGGCGCGTACCACGGCGCCACCCACACCGAGATCAAGCTGACCGCCGACGGGCCGCGGGTCATCGAGGTGAACGGCCGTCTCGGTGGCGCGATGGCCCGGCTCATGCGCAACGCCGCCGGCTTCGACGTCATCGCGGTGATCGCGGCGAACGCGCTCGGCCGTGACGACGCCGGGCCGCCCCGGTTCACCCGGTATGCGCTGACCTACTGGCCGCCGCCACCGGCCGGGATCGTCGACGTCACTGCGGTCGGCGGTCTGGATGACATCGTCGCGCTGCCCGGTGTGGAGCATCTCGCGCTGATGAACCCGGCCGGCAGCACGATCGACAGCCGCGGCGGCACGAGCACCGTCGCGATCGTGCGGGCCGTCGGCGAGTCGCCCGCGGACCTGCTCGACCTGCGCGACCAGATCGACGCGCTGCTGCGGGTCGAATACCGGTACCGGCAGGAGCCGGCGTGACCAGTTCGGAAGGCTTTGCGGGAGCCGGCCCGACCGGGAGTCCGCTACGTGAGGCGCGGTTCCGGCGGTTGTGGTTGGCGCGCGGCGTCACCTCGGTCGGCGGGGCGATGGCCCCGATCGCGCTGACGTTCGGTGTGCTGAGCGTCGGCACCATCGGCGACCTCGGTGTCGTCCTGGCCGCGCAGACCGCCGCCAACGCCGGATGCAGCCTGCTCGGCGGCGCGCTCGCCGACCACCTGTCCCGGGCCCTGCTGATGGTCGCCTCGGACCTGCTGCGCTGCGTCACGCAGGCGCTGCTCGGGATCCTGTTCATCGTGGACCGCCCGGCGGTGTGGGTGGTCGCGCTGCTCGCCGCCGCGCACGGGGCCGGCAGCGCGTTGAACGGCCCGGCCCGCACCGGGCTCGTCAAGCAGCTCGTCGACCCGGACCGGCTGCAACGGGCCAACTCGACGCTGACCGCCTCGGAAAGCGTCGTGTCGGTCGTCGCGCTCGCCGCCGCGGGGGTCCTCGTGGCGGCGGTCGGACCCGGGCCCGCGCTCGTCATCGACGCCGCCACGTTCCTGGCCAGCGCCGCGCTGCTCGCCCCGCTCGCCCGCGGGCTCGGCACCGCCGGAAGCCGCCCGCGCGTGCTGCGCGACCTGCGGGCCGGGCTGCGGTACGTGCGCGGCACACCGTGGCTGCCGCCGTCGCTGGCGCTGCTCGGGGTGTTCCAGTTCCTCTTCCTCGGCTCGGTCCTGGTGCTCGGCCCGGTGGTGATCGAGCAGCGCGGCGAGCCGGCGTCGTCGTGGGCCACGGTCATGGTCTGCTTCACCGTCGGCGCCCTGGCCGGCAGCCTGCTGGCCGGCCGGCTGCGCCCTTCCCGCCCGCTGTTGGTGAGCTTCCACGCGATCCTGCTGGCACTGCCGGTGCTGGTCCTGCTCGCGGTGTCCGCACCCACCTGGAGCATCGCAGTGGCCCACGGGGTGTCCGGGCTCGTCATGGGCTTCGGCGGCGTCGTCTGGTCGACCGTGCTGCAGCGCTCGGTCGACGACGCCCTGCTCGGCCGGGTCTACGCCCTGGACTGGCTGGCGTCGGCGGCGCTGCGCCCGGCGGGCCTGATGCTCGCCGGCGCGGCCGCCGCCGTCCTCGGGCCGGCCGCCGTCCTGCTCGGCGCCGCCGCTCTGCTGGCCGCCGTCGTGCTGCTGACCGCGAACCTGCCGAGTGTCCGGTCGCAGCGGTTCCAGCCGCCAGGCCCGCGGGCCGTGCCCGAGCCTGTGCCCGCGCGGGCCACGACGAAGGAGTCCACATGACCGTGATCGTCGTCGCGGCGAACCCGCCCGTGCTGGAACAGGCGGTCCTCGACAGCGGGGTGCAGGACGTCGTCTCCGTGGTGCCGCAGCGGATCGCCGACACCCGCGCCGCCGTGACCTACCCGGTGCATGTCGTGCCCAGCCTGTCGGACCTGCCCGCCGTGGCCGCGGTCGCCGCCGCCCACCCGGGCGCGACCGCGGTCCTGGCGCTGCAGGAGGAGGCGATGGTGGCCGCCGGGTTCCTGCGGGACCTGCTCGACGTGCCCGGTCCGCGGCTCGGCGAAGCAGTCCGCTTCACCGACAAGGCCGTGATGAAACGCCGGCTCGATCGCGCCGGTCTCCCCGTCGCCCGGCACATCCGGGTGCGCACCCTCGACGAGGTCGCCGCGGCCGCCGACCGGCTCGGATGGCCCGTCGTCAGCAAGCCGGTCACCGGCGGCGCCACCCAGCACGTGTGGCGCCTCACCGACCGGGCGGAGCTCGACCGGCTCCGCGGCGGCGGGCACCTCACCGGCGAAGGTCCGTTCCTGGTCGAGGAGTACGTCGACGTCGTTCAGGAGTACCACTGCGAGGCCCTGTTCGCCCGCGGCGCCGAGGTGTACGCGCACGTCGGCCGCTACCCGCAGCCGCTGCTGCACGGCCTCGGCGACACCAACGGCACCACGTTCCTGCCGGACGACTCGCACGAGGCGCAGACGGTCGCCGAGCTGCACCGGTCGGCGGCACGCGCGCTCGGCCTGACGGACGGGTTCACCCACGGCGAGTTCTTCGGCACCCGGCAGGGGCTCCTCGTCGGCGAGGTGGCGGCCCGGCCCGGCGGCGCCGGCATCCCCCGGGCGCTGCAGCTGCAGTACGGCATCGACGTGCGCGGGTGGGCGATCGACCTGGCGCTGGACCGGCCGCTCCGACCGGCCGGACCGCCCAGCGACGGCGTGGTGACCTGGCTGGCGCTGGCCGCGCGCCCCGGCCGCATCGCCCGGATCAGCTCCGCCGAGGAACTGCTGGCCCACGACGGCGTGATCGAGGCCGTCCTGCGCTACCAGCCCGGCGACGTGTTCGACCGCCCGCGCGCCGCCACGGCCTACTCCGGCCACGTCTATCTCGCGTCGCGCCGGATCGCCGACGCCGCCGCTGACATCGCCGGGCTGCTGGCCCGGTACCGGTTCGAGATCGAGATCGAGGTGGACGATGCGACCCACTGACCCGCCGCTGCCACGCGTCGCGCTCACCCCCCGCCTGCGCGGGTTCGGCACCACCGTCTTCGCCGAGATGTCGGCGCTGGCCGCCGAGCACGGGGCGATCAACCTCGGGCAGGGGTTCCCGGACAGCGACGGCCCGACGGTCGTCAAGGAGGCCGCCGTCGCCGCGATCCGGGCAGGACACAACCAGTACCCGCCCGGCCCCGGCATCCCCGAGCTGCGGGCGGCGATCGCGGAGCACCAGCGCCGCTTCTACGGCATCGAGCTGGACCCCGGCAGCGAGGTCCTGGTCACCACCGGCGCCACAGAGGCCGTCGCGGCCGGCATCCTCGCCTTCACCGGCCCCGGCGACGAGGTCATCGCCCTGGAGCCGTTCTACGACTCCTATGCCGCCTGCGTCGCGATGTCCGGCGCGACGCTGGTCCCGCTGACCCTGCGCCCGCCGCACTTCACGGCCGACGAAGCCACGCTGCGGGCCTGCGTGACCCCCCGGACCCGGCTGATCCTGCTGAACTCGCCGCACAACCCGACCGGTGTCGTACTCAGCCCGGCGGAGCTGCGCGGCATCGCCGAGGTCGCGGTCGAGCACGACCTGATCGTGCTGGCCGACGAGGTCTACGAACACCTCGTGTACGACGGCACCCACATCCCCATCAGCACCCTGCCCGGCATGCGGGACCGGACCGTGACCGTCTCCTCGGCGGCCAAGACGTTCGCCCTCACCGGCTGGAAGATCGGCTGGGCGACCGGACCGGCGGACCTCGTCGGCGCGGTCCGCACCGCGAAGCAGTACCTGACCTTCGTCAGCGGCGCCCCCTTCCAGCCCGCGATCGCGGCCGCGCTGCGCCTTGAGGACGGCTACTACACCGGCCTCCGGCAGGACCTGCGTCGCAGACGCGACATCCTCGCCGACGGTCTCACGTCGGTCGGGTTCGAGGTGTACCGCCCGGCCGGCACCTACTTCGTCACCGCCGACGTCCGCCCGCTCGGGTTCGAGGACGGGTACGCCTTCTGCCGGCGGCTCCCCGAGTGGTGCGGGGTGGCGGCCGTGCCCAACGCCGTGTTCTACGCCGATCCGCGGGAGGGTCGCGCGTTGGTGCGGTTCGCGTTCTGCAAGCGGCCGGACGTGCTGCGCGAGGCGATCCGACGGCTGGCCTCGATGTCCCGTCCCTCCTGACATCCCTACCCCCGACCAGAAACGGAGTCCTCCCATGGGCCACGGCCACCCCCACCATCACCACCACGACGCGCCACTCGGCGGCGGCGACGGCGCCCTGCCGGCCGCGCTCGACGGCGCCGTGCCGGACAGTGAACTGTCCCCGGCCGACCTGTCCAGGCGCGGGTTCCTGCGCGGCGCCGGCCTGCTCGGCGCCGGCGCGGCGGCCGGGGCGAGCCTGCTGCCGGGAGCCGCGCACGCGCACACCGCCGAGGACGTGGACCGGCACGGCAACACCCGGCGGCACGGCTCCGGGTACACCTGGCTGGCCGGCGACCACCACATCCACACGCAATTCAGCGGCGACGGGATGTACCGGGTGAGCGACCACGTCCGGCACGCCTCCGCGTACGGGCTGGACTGGATGGTCATCACCGACCACGGTGGCCCCCAGCACGCGAAGATCGGCGTGGACAAGGTGAACCCGCAGATCCGGGCGGCCCGCGACGCGTACCGCGACATGCTGGTCTTCCAGGGCCTGGAGTGGAACATCCCGATGGCCGAGCACGGCACCGTCTTCGTGCTGCCGGGCGCCAACGAGGTCCCGGTGCTGAAGGAGTTCGAGAACAGCTTCGACGGCACGGCGGTCGGCGCGGTCGACCCGTCGCTGGTCACCGAGGCCCTCGCCATCGCCGGCGTGCGGTTCCTGGCCCGGGCCGTGGACCAGCGGCTCATCGGCGACGCGCTGTTCGTCGCCAACCACCCGGCCCGCCGGGGGCTCGACTCGCCGCACGAGTTGCGGGACTGGCGTGACGCCGCGCCACGGATCGCCGTCGGCTTCGAGGCCGCGCCGGGGCACCAGGCGGCTGGCATCCCGAAGCCCAGCGGCTTGGGCGGCTCGCGCGGCGGCTACGACAAGGTGCCCAGCTCCGCGTCGTTCCCCGGGTACCCGCTGGACAGCTACCGCACCTACGGCGGCTTCGACTGGATGACCAGCACCGTCGGCGGGATGTGGGACAGCCTGCTGTCGGAGGGCAGGCCGTGGTGGATCACGGCGAACTCCGACTCGCACGTCGTGTACGGCGAGACGGCGACCCGCCCCGCTACCGGCGACTTCGGCAACAACGGCCACCACGACGACCCGGTGTACGGTCAGCCGACCCTGCTCACCGCCGACGACTTCTGGCCTGGGTACTACACCCGCACCCACGTCGGCGCGCGCGGCTTCGGCTACGCCGCGGTGATGGAGGGCATCCGGGCCGGCCGGGTCTGGGTCGACCATGGCGGGTTGATCAGCGACCTCGACGTCCAGCTGCGGCAGCACGGCACCCGGGGCGGCGTCACGCTCGGCGACACCCTCGTGGTGCACCGCGGCGCCCGGGTGGAGCTGGTCATCCGCATCGAGCTGGCCAACACGCCGAACTGGGCCAACTTCGTGCCAGCACTGGCCCGCGTCGACGTCATCCGCGGCGAGGTGACCGGGCCGGTGGCGGACCGCGACACGTTCCTCGCGCCGAAGACGAAGGTGGTCACGTCGTTCGCGGTCGGCCGGTCGACCGGCAGCGTCACGCTCACCTACGACCTCGGCCCGATCGAGACCGCCGGGTACGTGCGGCTGCGCGGTACCGACGGCAGGCGCTCCGCGCCCGGCCTGCTCGGCGCGGCGGTCGATCCGGCCGGCCCCGCTCCGGACGTGGCGGGCGACGCCGACCCATGGCAGGACCTGTGGTTCTACGCCAACCCCATCTGGGTCGCACCCCGGTGACCCGATACCTGCCGCCCGGTCCGGGCAGAATCAATGGAAAACCCTTCATGACCGGCCCATGTACGATATTCCGGGCCATGTCGCGAAGGATGAATGGCGCCCTCACATGAAGATGAGTTGGATGGCGATGCATCGTTATCGGTCACACACCTGCGGTCAGCTCCGAAAGGCGGACGCGGGACTGGACGCCCGGGTTTCCGGATGGCTACACAATCGGCGCAATCTCGGCGGTGTTCTCTTCGTCGATCTGCGCGACCATTACGGCATCGTGCAGCTGGTGGCGCGCCCCGGCAGCGACGCGTTTGAATCGCTCAGCAATGTTCCGAAGGAAACGGTCGTCTGCGTTTCCGGTGCGGTGCTGGCGCGCAGCTCGGAGAACGTCAACCCCAACCAGCCGACGGGTGAGATCGAGATCCTCGCGGACACCGTCGAGGTCCTCGGGTCAGCCGGCCCGCTGCCGTTCAGCGTCTTCCCCGAGGACCCGGTGTCCGAGGAGAAGCGGCTGACGCACCGGTTCCTGGACCTGCGCCGCGGCCAGATGCACCGCAACATCATGCTGCGGTCCGCGGTCATCCGCAGCCTGCGGACGCGGATGCTCGACCTGGGCTTCACCGAGTTCCAGACGCCGATCCTGTCGGCGACCAGCCCGGAGGGCGCCCGCGACTACCTGGTGCCGTCCCGGGTCTATCCGGGCCGGTTCTACGCACTGCCGCAGGCGCCGCAGCAGTTCAAGCAGCTCATGATGGTGGCCGGATTCGACCGGTACTTCCAGATCGCGCCGTGCTTCCGCGACGAGGACAGCCGGGCCGACCGGTCGCCGGGCGAGTTCTACCAGCTCGACATCGAGATGAGCTTCGTCGAGCAGAGCGACGTCTTCGAGACCGTGGAGTCGGTCATCACCGACGTGTTCCGCGAGTTCGCCCCACACCGGGAGACCACGTCGCCGTATCCGCACATCACCTACCGCGACGCACTGCTGCGGTACGGCACCGACAAGCCGGACCTGCGGGCGCACCTCGAGCTCGCCGACGTCTCCGACGTGTTCGCCACCAGCGAGTTCCGGGCGTTCGCCGGCCGGCACGTGCGTGCCCTGGCCGTGCCGGACACCGCCGGGCAGCCGCGGTCGTTCTTCGACCAGATGGAGGCCCTCGCCGTCGCGCGGGGGGCCAAGGGACTGGCCTGGGTCCGGTTCGACGACGACGGCAAGGTCACCGGGCCGATCGCCAAGTTCCTCGCCGACGACGAGGTCCAGGCGCTCGGCGGCGCGGTCAAGGCAACCGGGGGAACGGCGGTGTTCCTCAACGCCGGCGACCCCGCAGAGGTCTCCAAGATCATGTCCGAGGTACGGGTCCAGGCGTCCAAGCGCACCGGCCGGTTCGACGAGGACGCCTTCCGCTTCTGCTGGATCGTCGACTTCCCCATGTACGAGATGGACGACGACGGCCGCATCGAGTTCAGCCACAACCCGTTCTCGATGCCGCAGGGTGGCCTCGAGGCACTGCGGACCAAGGACCCGCTGGACATCCTCGCCTGGCAGTACGACATCGTCTGCAACGGCATCGAGCTGTCCTCCGGCGCGATCCGCAACCACAGCCCCGAGGTCATGTTCAAGGCGTTCGAGATCGCCGGCTACCCGGCCGAGCGCGTCGAGCAGGAGTTCGGCGGGATGCTGCGGGCGTTCCAACTCGGCGCGCCGCCACACGGCGGGATCGCGCCCGGTGTGGACCGCATCGTCATGCTCCTCGCCGACGAGCCCAACATCCGCGAGGTCATCGCGTTCCCCCTCAACCAGAACGCACAGGACCTCCTCATGGGCGCGCCCACGGAGATCTCCGCCGAGCGCCTGGCCGAGCTGCACCTGAAGATCGACCGGAAGCCGCCGCGGCCGGCCGGGACACCGGGCGCCACCAACCCCGCATAACCGGCGCCACCATCCGACGACCGGCGGCTCAGCCCCGTATTACGAGCCGCCGGTCGTGCTTCCGGCCGTTTCTGACGTCGTTGCTGCGGACGCAGTTCCTGCACAATTTCCTGCCGTTTCCGCATTCACCTCAGGGACTATCTTTTGTCTTCGATCTCCGTCGTCATGCCCACCTGCGGGAAGCCCGGATATCTCGCCTACACGCTCGCATCCCTGAGCGTGCAGACCGATCGGAATTTCCAGCTGATCGTCGTCGACGACGACGACGGGACCAGCCGGGCGACCGTCCAGCAGTACCGCGCCGATGTGCACCTGGTCTATCTGTCGCAGAAGAATGCCGGCCGTTCGGCGGCCCGGAACACCGGGATCGGCGCCGCCGACGGCGACCACGTACTGTTCCTGGACGACGACCGGATCGCCGCCCCCGACCTCGTCGCCCAGCACCACTCCGCACAGCGGCACTCCAGCGGCGTGGTGATCGGCTGGAAATCGCGCTGCCTCACCAGCTGGCGCCGCGACGCCCTGCCCATGCAGGAGTCGGACTTCCTGCAGCTCGCCACCCGGCATCCGGCGATCGCGGCCCGCATGGCGGTCGAGGACTTCGACCTCATCACGCCCGCCGACATCCACACCGATCACGCGGCGGCGCTCGACATCGCGGGGCTCGGCGACGACGGCGACAACTACCCGCAGATCGTGCGCCGGTACGGCACCAGGTTGACCGGCTTCCGGCTGCCGTGGGTCCTCGGCACCACAGCCAACCTGTCCGTCCCCCGCGCCCTGCTGGAGGACGTCGGGGGCTTCGACGAGCAGTACCACGGCTGGGGCATGGAAGACACCGATCTCAGCTACCGCCTGCACCGCGCCGGCGCCCCCTTCCGGGTGGAGCCGTCCGCGGTGAACTGGCACCAGATCCACCCGCTCGGCCCCGGCCCGCTCCGCCGCGACCTCCGCCGGCGCGAGACCGACCTGACCCGCAACCTGGCCCGCTTCTGCGACCGGCACCGCACGGTCGAGACCTATCTCTACTGGCGCAAGTGGAAGTCGAAGCTCAGCCTCGAGGCCGCTAGCGACCTCCTCGACGTCCTGGACCGCGCCGGCAGCGACACCTGGCGGGCCGAACTGCTGGACACGTACGCGACCCTCGTCGCCACCGACCTCGCCGCGCCCTGAAATGCCGCCGAACATCCGCCCATACTGTCCGGCCTCCCCAGTCACCGACGCGCTCGCCCGCGGCGCGCACACAGCACGGCAGGCCGGACTTCAGGCGAGGATTCGCTGGCGACGCCCGTGGCCGCATCCCGTAATCAGCTGTAAGCCGCGGACGGGACGCTCGGGTGGTAAGCCGAGTGGATTCACGCCGAAATGGGTCGCCGAGCGGCCGGCTTCGGTCACAGTCTCGCCATGCGGAGAACGCTCGCTGCCCTGCTCTGCCTCGCCTTGGTCATCGCGACGGCAGGGGTGTCTATCGACCCCGGCCGGCAGGCGTCCGACGCAGGCTGGACGGCTCCCACAGATCAATCGACGATGGCGCTCATCGCGGCCCCCGCCCGCCCGACCACGCTCAGCGTCGTAGCGGCCGGAGATCTGTTCGTGCAGCCTGCCCTGACCGCTCAGGCCGCCGCCGACGCGCGCACCGCCGGCAAGCCCGGCCATGACTTCACACAGATCCTCGCCCCGCTCACCCCGATCGTTCGGGAGGCGGATCTCGCGGTCTGTCACATCGAGCAACCCCTCGCCAAGCCGGAGGGGCCGTTCACCGGATGGCCGATCTTCAGCGCGCCACCGCAGCTCGCCGACGCCGCGGCCGACAGTGGCTTCGACACCTGCTCCACCGCCTCGAACCACACGCTGGACTACGGCGAGGAGGGCGTGCATCGCACGCTCGACAACCTCGATCGGGTAGCACTGCGGCACAGCGGATCGGCGCGCACGGCGGAGGAGGCCGCCACGCCCAACGTCTTCGACGTGCGCGGTGTGAAGATCGCTCAACTGGCATACACCTTCAGCTTCAACGGCATCCAACGGCCGGCGGGCAAGCCGTGGATCGCCAACCTCATCGACGTTCAAAAGATCCGCGCTGAGGCGCACGCAGCCAGACAGGCCGGCGCGGAGATCGTCATCCTGTCGATGCACTGGGGAACGGAGTACCAGAACCAGCCCGACCAAGGCCAGACCGGCCTCGCCGCACAACTGCTCGCCGACCCCGACATCGATCTGATCATCGGCATGCACGTACACGTCGTACAGCCCTTCGAGAAGATCGGCGACAAATGGGTGGCCTACGGCCTAGGCAACCTGCTCGTTCGTTTCGCGGACGGGTCACAGGAGAACACCCAGGACTCGGTCGTCCCCCGGTTCACGTTCACTGAGATCGCGCCCAGCAAGTGGCAGGTCACCGACGTCGCCGTGCACGCCTTCTTCATGAGGTACTACCCGCAGCCCCGCCTGGTCGACGTCGCGGCGGCGACGAAGAACGCTACGCCCGGCGCCGACTACGCCGGCATCCTCCGGCGCATCACCGGCTACGTGAACATGCGGGGCGCCGAGGCCGACGGGCTGCGAACAGTGCGCTGAGCGCAACCCAGGCTGTGGGCTCGTAAGGGCGCTGTTGCGTTTGCCGATCGGAGGGTGCGTTTGAGCGAGTGCGGCCGGGTCTTCAGATAGCGGTAGCAAGCTCGGTGAACGCCGCGGCGACGCCTGCGCGCCGCCGCAGCGTCCCGGCGGACGGAGACGAGCACATCGATGACCTGGCCATCCTGGTCCACGGCCCGGTACACGTACCGCCACACACCACTGACCTTCACATACGTCTCATCGACACACAGGGCTGGACGCCGGCGGTTCGAGAACTTCACCGGTCAAGCCTGCCTGACCAGGGCAACGCTGAACGAAACGGACCCGCGGGCGGGATCAGGGCGATTTCCAGGGGTTTGCGCCCCGCGGGGTGACGCAACTGTGCAAGCTTGCCTACATGCCAGGTCGTGCCCGTGCCGTGCGGGGTGGGTTGCGGCACGCAGGTGGCACGCTCACCGGTACGCGCGAGTCACGGAAGGAGCGCCGACGGCCAGCATGGCGCCGCCATTAGCGGATGAAGACGAGCGGGGACAGCGGGGGCCACTGCTTGGCCGCGGGATGCTACTGCTCTTCATAGCTCTGGTCGGCTGTTTCACCGCTTGGGGCATAGCGCAGGACCTGACCACGCCGATGGTGGCGGGCTTCAAGCGCATCTTCGAGATGAGCACCTTCCAGGCGTCGCTCGTCCAGTTGGCGTACTTCGGCGCATACTTCCTGTTGGCGCTCCCTGCGGCCTTTATCAACCAGCGCTTCGGTTACAAGACGGGAATCCTTACCGGACTGGGGCTGGCGGCGCTGGGTGCCTTCCTCTTCTATCCGGCGAGCAAGATCATGACGTACGAGGCGTTCCTAGTGGCCTTGTTTGCGATGGCCGCCGGCTGCTCGATCCTGGAGACCTCCGCGAACCCGTTCGTCATGTCGCTCGGCCCGGAAGAGACGGCGACCCGACGGCTGAACTTCGCCCAGGCATTCAATCCGGTGGGGACGAACATCGGTGTGCTGCTAGCTTCGACGCTCATCCTGCCCAAACTCGCGGACCCGGTGGACATCTCGTCGCTGAGCCCGGCCCAGCTGCACGTCATCCGCGCCGGCGAGCTCGGCGCCGTCATGGGCCCTTATCTGGGGCTGGCCTTCCTCCTGTTAGTCATCGCCGTCGCCATCGCGGTTCAGAAGGCGCCGCCGATCGTCGAGGAGTTCCCCGATGCTGGCCCGCACACCGGCGGCACCGGCCAACTCTTCGGCGTGCTGTGGCGCAGCAAGCGGTACCGCTTCGGGGTCATCGCCCAGTTTGCGAACGTCGCGGCTCAGGTGTGCACCTGGACGTTCCTGATCCAGTATGTGCAGCAGGCACAGGGCGGCAGCCTGCAGAAGGGCGGCTTCTACCTTCAGGTCAGCTTGCTCGTCTTCCTTGGATCACGCTTCCTGATGACGTGGGTGATCGGTCGCGTGCGCGCCACCAAGGTGCTCGCCGTGCTGGCCTTGCTGGCGGTGGTGCTCTGCGTGTTCGCGATATTGAATCCCAACCTCGCCGGGGTCCTCGCCGTGGTCGCGCTGTCCTTCTGCCTGTCGCTCATGTTCCCGACGATCTACGGCGTTGCCCTCGAAGGGCTCGGGCCAGCGACCAAGTTCGGCGCCGCCGGCCTCGTGATGGCGATCGTGGGCGGCGCGATCATGCCGCTGGTACAGGGCAAGCTCGTGGACAAGACGAGCGCGGCGATCTCCTTTGTCGTCCCAGCGGCCTGCTTCGCCGTCGTCGGGCTCTACGCCCTCTACGACCTCAGGGCCGCGCCCGGTTCCGTCCGCAGGAGCACTGCGTCGAGCCAGCCCGGGGACGCCGGGCCGAGCACCGTCACCGGGGGCGCGGCATGAGACACCCGCTGCCAACGGTTGCCGAGGGCGCGCAGGGCGGCGTGGTGGCTGCCGCCGGCGGCGACCTTGACGTCGTAGGAGGCTCCCGATGACGAAGGAAGGTAATGCCGTCAGCCGCCGGCGCCGCGCGGTCGCGGCAGTCGTGGTCATGGTGCTCGCCGTGGCCGGCTGCGGCGCGCAGAAGCCGACGAGCGCCACGACGGACACCAAGCAGCTCGAGGTCGTGTCGTGGTGGACCTCGGGGTCGGAGGCCGCCGCATTGAACGTCCTCTTGTCCGCCATGCACCAGACGAATCCGAATGTCGACGTTGTCAACGCCGCGGTCACAGGCGGCGCCGGGTCACAGGCGGTCGTGGCACTGGCGAAGCGGCTACAGGAGGGCAACCCACCCGACGCCTGGCAGACCTTCGCGGGCAAGTCCGTGCAAGGCTACGCCGACCGCGGCGTCATCCGTGACGTCACGTCGGTCTTCACCGGCAGTGACCTCCACACGACAATGCAGCCGACCATCCTGCGTTCGCTCATGCACGGCGGCAAGCCGTATGGGGTGCCGACGGGTGCCCATCGCAGCAACATGCTGTGGCTCAACGCCGAGCTACTCCACCGAGCCGGCGTCCCGCTGCCCTCCGGCGACTACACCCTCGCCGTCTTCCTGGACGGCCTGCAGAAGGTCAAGGCGTCCGGGGCCATCCCCCTGTGTCTCGGCGGCAAGGACCGGTTCACCACCGTCGAGCTGTTCGAGAACGTGCTACTCAGCACGATCGGGGTGAAGGGCTGGCAGGACATGGCCGGCGACCGCCTCAATTGGCGCAGCGCGCAGGTGCGGGCGGCGCTGCGGACCTTCGGCGACATCCTCGCCTACGCCGATCCCGAGGCCGGGACGTTGACCTGGGACGCGGCGACAAAGAAGCTCGCCACCGGTGGTTGCGCCTTCGAGTCCCTGAACGACTCGGCGTACGGCGAGCTGGTCGCCGACGGCGCGCAGGAGGGCAAGGACTTCGGAGCTGTGGCGTTTCCCGGCACCGGCGACAGCTTCCTCGCGGTTGTCGACGTCTTCGTGGCCGCGACCAGGGCCAAGAACGCCAAGAACGCCCTTGCCTTCCTCGGCGACATCAGCAAGCCGTCGACCCAGATTCCGTTCAGCAAGGCGAAGGGGTCGGTACCGGTGCTCCGGAACATCGACATTTCGTCCCTGTCCGACTACCAGCGAGATGCCTCGAAGAGCCTCTGGGGCTCATCGGTGCTGCTTTCGGTCGCCCACGGCGAGGCCATGAGCCCGGAGTTCCAGGAGGGCTTCTATGACGCCGTGTCGACCTACGTGCGGACCCGCGATCCGGACGCCTTCGCCCGGGATCTCGAAAACGCGGTCACCAAGGACAAGATTCCGCCACGCTGACGCGGCGCCAGGCATGGCGGGCGGGGTGCCGGCCGGGTACACCTGCGCCGCGTCAGTGACGACCTCTGCGGGTGTCACCTTCAAGGGGTCCAACAGCGATCTGCTCGACCAGGCATCCACGTCGGGAAATGGAAAGAGGATCTCCGCAGGTAGTCCTACCTGCGGAGAGCCTCCACGTCTTGCCGTCGTCGTACGAAACCTCGACCGTCAGCGTGGTCAGGTTCCCGTACGTGGCACCGGCCTGCTGCTGAACGGTGACCGGATACTTCGCCGTGCCAGTACGAGCCGGGTTGTGATCGTCGAGCGTGGCGCGAACCGCACGGCCAACGCGGGCAGCACCGTGGCGTCCACTCTGGACGATGCAAACATCCACGCCACCGACAGCCGCATGGTCAGCAGGCCCTCGCACTGTGTTTGACGATGGAGGGCATGTTCACAGCCGGCGGCTCGTCGTTCGTCCAGCGCATCTCCGTCACGGCCCGGTAGCTGAACAGCGCGCCCTTCGGCACCCACGACAGGTAGTCGGCCGGCTTGAGCACCCGGGTCTCGAACGAGAGCGTGTCCCCGGTGTCGGGGCTGAACACGATGCTCACCGCGTAGGGCCCACCCGAGTCGGCGCGCTGCTCCTCCACCGTGTCGTTGCTGGTGATGGAGACGGCGACGCCGTTGCGTCCCTCGCCGTCCTTCACCGCGCCGAGCGACGTCACGCCGGGCATCCCGGCGAGCACCTTGTATGCGGCGGCGCGGACCTGCGGCGTGATGGGGTTGAAGAACAGCAGGTTCTGCACGCCGGCGAAGAGCGACTCGCCGAGTTCCACGTCGGTCTTGTGCGGCATGTTCTGCTTCTGGATGACGCCGATCAGCCACTGCTTCAGCGCGGCCGGGTCGGACGGCAATGCGCGGATCTGGTCCGCCGTCAGGTACTCACCGAGGACCCGGAACTGGGACGGCTCCTTGACGGGTGTGAGCTTGCCGTTGCCGGCGTTCCCAGCACCGTCGCCGGACCTGGAGACCCGGCTGGTCCTGGCGGCGTCGACGGTGTAGCTCTCGTTCGGGTCCGGCGGGCAGCCCGGCCTCTGGTCGATCGGCCAACTGCTCGGCGACCCGGCCTTCTTCCAGGCCGCCTGGTCCGCGTCGGAGGCGGGCTCCGCTCCGGCCCAGCGGGACTCGAACACGTTGAAGCTGTCCTGGTTCGAGTACCACTGGCTGTTGGAGTAGTGGCCCATGATGGCGTATTCGGCGCCCTTTTGACCGACCTGTATGAGCTGGCCCTCCTCCCAGGTGGACAGCCAGTACTTGCCCGAGCCGGGGTCGGTCTGGTGCAGCGTCTGCTCGGCCGCGGTGAGCAACAGCTCCTGCGCCGACCGGTTGTCCGGCTTGAGCGGCCCGGTGTTCGGCGTGCGGGTTGGCCCGGGGCGGCTGCGGGCGCCGGGCGGAGCGGGAGAGTCCGGGCTCAGGACGTGCGCGCCGACCACGATCCCGGTCGACACGGCGAGCACACCCGCCGCGACGGGCAGCAGGAGCCGTACCCGCCAGCGCGACGCGGGTTTGGCGTAGATCTGGCGTCCCAGACGGCGTCGCGCCTCGTTCACCGTCTCCACCGACGGCGGGCTCACCGGCCTGGCGCCGGCGAGCAGTTCAAGTTCGTCCATGGAGACCGTCACCTTTCGATCGGGTTGATGTTGTCCAGGGCGACGCGCAGCCGCTTCCTGGCGCGATGCAGCCGGGACCCGACCGTGCCCACCGGAATGCCGAGCGCCGACGCGACCTCGTCGTGCGACAGCTCGCCCCAGACGACGAGCAGCACCACGTCGCGGTCGCCGGGCTGCAGATCCGCCAGCGCGGCAACGAGCCCGTCCCGGGCCGCTGCCGCCGACACACGGGAGTCGGCACGGTCCACGTCACCCGAGTACGCGGGCTGCGCCGCCACCCGCGTGTGTGCCCGGTAGCCGCGCTCCTCAATACGCCGATGCTCGCGGACGAGGTTCGTCGCGATCCCGTACAGCCAGGCGCGAACCGTCCCACGCCTCGGGTCGAAACGGTCCCGCTGCCGGAATGCGACGAGGAACGTCTCGGCCGCCACGTCGTCGCCACCCGCGCCGCCGAGCCGTCGCGACGCGTACCCGTGCAGTGCCGTGAAGTACCGGTCGAACAGCGTCGAGAAGCTCTCCGGATCGGAAAGCGACCGCGCCAGCAACTCGGCGTCGTCCCCCTCCACTGCCACCTTCGAACCCATCCGGCTCCCTTCTTCGGTCATACCCTTCATGTCCTGATTGACGGCGCAGGAAATGATCTTCACGGTGTACTGGCATCGGCAGCTGACCGCCCGACACTGGACGTATCCGCACGCACGGCCCGGCCAGCCATTTATCGACCGGGCACCAGCAGCACGTCCCTGCCCTCGGATGATCACGGTTTGGAGCACGAAGTATGCGATGGCCGCGGCGAGCAGGTTCAGGCCGTACATGACGACCGGGGTCGGCTCGAACCTCGACTCGTCCATCCAGGCCGTCGTGAACGGCAGCAGCGACAAGCAGAACAGCAGTGCCAGGTTCGCCCACAGCACGCCGCCGCTGACCTGCAGTACCAGATGGAACATGTGACACCTCGCCGGCGTGTCACACGTCGCCGGGCTGCCCTGTCTTGACTGGTACTCACCCGCGTACCGCATGGAGGAAAGATGAGCTTCCCCGCCAGCGACGACGCCTTCCTGCACAGGCTCGAGCGCAACGTCAGGGCAGAGTTGACGGAGGCCGAGACCAGCCCGCCCGAGGACGCCCTCGCAGTACCGATCGACGAGTGGATGTTCGATCCGGCGGATGCCCAGCGCGAGGAAGCGGGCCTCCGCAGCCTTCTCGGCGCAGTCGAGGCCCTGAAAGACGGCTCACGGCCCGCCGAGCTGGACGGCGACCGAGATGCCTGAGAGCGGCAGCCACGTGGCCGCCCGCTCGCATTGTCTCGGCCTGGTGCGCGCCGCCTGCTCACCTTCAGTACACCCCGAAGTATTTGACGACCGCGAGTCACAACCGGCGGTGCCGTCCGGTCATAGCTGACGCAGACAGGTAAACCCCGCAACAGAGGGAGTGAAAGACATGAAGATCGCCGTGCTGGGTGGTACCGGGCTCATCGGGTCGCAGGTCGTCAAGATCCTGCAGGCCGAGGGGCACGAGGCGGTGCCGCTGTCCCCGTCGAACGGCGTGGACCTGCTCACCGGCGAGGGCCTCGACACCGGACTCAAGGGCGCCGACGTCGTGCTGAATCTGACCAACTCGCCGACCTTCGACGAGGCATCGGCCGACTTCTTCCGCACGACGATGGACAACCTGCTGGCGGCCGCGCAGCGCGAGGGCGTCGGCCACGCCGTGATCCTCTCGATCGTCGGCGTCGACCGGGTGCCGGACCTCGCCTACTACCGCGCCAAGGCGCTGCAGGAGGAGATCCTGAAGGCCGGCCCGGTGCCGTACTCGATCGTCCGCGCCACTCAGTTCTTCGAGTTCGTCGACGCGATCCTCTCCTGGACCACGGACGGCGACACGGTGCGGCTGCCCAGCACGCCGGTACAGCCGATGGCGTCGGCCGACGTCGCGAAGGCGGTGGCCGACGTCGCCGTGGGTGCGCCGCTGCAGGGCACCCGGAACGTGGCCGGCCCGGAGGTCTTCACGCTCGACGAGTGGGGCCGCGCCGCGCTGGCCGCCAAGGGCGACCAGCACACGGTCGTCGTCGACCCGACCGCCGGCATGTTCGGCGCGGTGTCCGGCGACGTCCTGATCGCCCCGGAGGGCGCAGTCCTCGCGAAGACCACCTACCGCGACTGGCTGACCCGCTAGGCGCCGTGATCGGCGGCCGGCGCCTCGTCGAGGTGCTGGCCGCCGATCACTTTCAGAAGCTCAAGTTTCTCGTTGCTCTCGCTGCCGGGCTGCGCGGTGTAGACGACCGGTTGCTGCGACTGGTCCGGATCGATCAGCCGCTGGCAATGCAGGTCGGAGAGCACCGCGACCTCTTCGCGGCGTAGGCCGTGCGTGCGCCTCCGCCGCCCGCGGGGCAGCCCGACATCCTCCGGTTGCAGGGCTTCACGACGGGTGCGCAGGTACTCGGCCAGCCCGGGCGCGGTCCATGCTCACACCGCCGCGAACTCGACACCGGCGAGACGCTGCGAGACATCCCACAACCTGGCGGCCCCGGCCTCGTCGCGTGCCGGACGGTAGAGGTCCAGCTCGGCCGGACCGCCGGTGAACTGGCCGAACCCGTCCGGGCCGTAGAAGTGGCCACCCTCCGCCTCGGGGCTGGTGGCCGCGTACAGGGCCGGAAGCAGGCCCCGGTCGACGCCCTGGACCAGCAGGCCCCAGCTCGCCAGGCGCTTCATGACGGCCTCGATAGGCGAGGGCTTCTCCCGGCCCATGTTGGGGCCGGCGGCATACAGGCCGGTCAGGGTCGTGCCCGGGTGGGCGGCGTTGCTGACGATTCCCCACCCAGCCGCTCTCGAACGCCGGTCAAGCTCGAGCGCGAACATCAGGTTCGCGAGCTTCGACTGGTTGTACGCGCGGACCGGCGCGTACGCCCGCTCGCTCTGCAGGTCCTCCCAGTTCAGCTTGGCGTGCCGCGCCGCGCTGCTGGTCATGGTCGTCACCCGGGCCCCGCCTGCGCTCAGTAGCGCCAGCAGCCGGCCGGTGAGCGCGAAGTGCCCGATGTGGTTGGTCCCGAACTGGAGCTCGAGGCCGTCGGCGGTGGTGTGCCGCGTGGCCGGCGTCATCAGCCCGGCATTGTTGATCAGGATGTGGATCGGCCGCCCCTCGGCGTTCAGGGTGTCCCCCAGCGCCTCCACCGACTTCAGCGAGGCCAGGTCGAGTTCGTGGAGCGACACGTCGGCACCGGGCACCTCGGCGCGGATGCGGGTCAGTGCGGCCTCGCCCTTGGCCTCGTCGCGGACCGGCAGGAGAATCTCGGCGCCGGCCGCGGCCAGGTGGGTCGCCAGGCCGAGGCCGAGGCCGCTGCTCGCTCCAGTCACCACGGCGAGCCGTCCGGTCAGATCAATGGAGTTCTGCATGGTCACCTTCTTCATGCCTCAACGTTGACGCCGCTGCTCGTTCGCAACCATGTCCTGCCAGTACAAGGCTCAGTTGCGGTGCCAGCCCCGCAGCTTCGCGGGATTCAGGACGACCCAGAGGGCCGTGGCCCGCTCCTCGCCGCAGCTGACGGCGATCACGGCCACGGCGGTGCCGGACCGGCGGATCACCAGGCTGGCACGCCCGTTGACGCTCTCGATCGTCAGGTCGGCTCCGGGCAGCAGAGCAACGAGCAGCCGGGCGACCTTGGCTGCTCCCTGCACGGGACGGATCGGGGCCGGTACGCGGCCGCCGCTGTCGCACACGGCAACGGCGTCCGGATCGAGGACGGCCTCGATCGCGATGACCTCGCCCGTTCGGCAGGCAGCGGCGAGCCGGCGTACGACCTCGTCATGGACGCGGGGCATCGCCTGCCAGCACACTCGCCTCCGCAGCACCCGCCCGTTGAGTGGGTGCGGGTACGTGTGGGCCGGCACCGGACAGGAACGCCTCCCGGGGGTGCTGCACCGATGCGAGGGAGACGATGTCGCGGCCGAACGGCACGGCGGTCGCCCAGACCGCGAACACCCGGAACTTCCGCTCCCAGGTGGGCACCGCCAGCACGTGGTAGCCGCGGTGCATCAGCCAGGCCGGGAAGCCCTTGATGACCAGGCGGTGAAACTGGAAGATGCCGCGGCCGAGGCCCAGCGTGGCGACCACGCCGAGGCTGTGGTGCAGGTACGGCTTCGGCTCCCTCCCATGCAGGGTGGCGATCAGGTTCTTGGCCAGCAGCTTGCCCTGCCGCACCGCGTGCTGGGCGTTGGGCACCGTCGCCGCGCCGGGCTGCTCCGCGCCGAGGTCGGGGACGGCCGCGTCGTCGCCGGCGCCCCACGCGTCCGGCACCGGCGCCTCGTCGGTGCCGACCCGCAGGTCGGGCCGGACCATGAGCAGCCCGCGCTGGTCGATGGGCAGGTCGGTGTGGTTGTGCACCATCGGGTTCGCGGCGTTGCCGACGGTCCAGACGATCAGCTCGGAGTCGAACTCCTCGCCGGTGGACAGCACCACGTGGCCGTCGATCGCGGAGAGCAGCTGGGCGTTCAGGTGCACGTGCCCGCCGCGCTTCTCCAGCGAGCGCACCACCCATTCGCCCGGCTTGTCGGTCACCTCGGGCAGGATCCGGCCGCGCGCCTCCACCAGGTGGAAGCTCAGCTCGGCTGGGCTCAGCTCGGGGTAGCGTCGCACCAGCCCCTTGGCCAGCGCCAGCAGCTCGCCGAAGCCCTCGACACCGGAGAAGCCGCCGCCGACGAACGTGACGGTGAGCAGCTTCCGGCGCAGCGGGCCGGGCGGGAGCCCGGCGGCCTGGTCGAAGGCGGTCAGCAGCCGGTCGCGGATCGCGACGGCCTCCTCGACGTGCTTCATGCCGATCGCGTGCTCGGCCACGCCCGGGATCGCGAGGGTACGGGTCACCGCGCCCGCGGTCACGACGATGATGTCGTATCCCAGTTGGTAGGAGTCTCCCACCGCGGGGTGCACGGTGACGGTCTTGCGCGCGTGGTCGATCCTGGTGACCCGCCCGGCGATGACCTCGGTCTTCTTCAGGTGCCGGCGCAGCGAGACGGCGGCGTGCCGTGCCTCGACCGAGCCGGCCACCACCTCGGGCAGGAACGGCTGATAGGTCATGTACGGCCGGGGGTCGACGACGATCACGCGCGCCTCGCCCCGGCGGAGCTTCTTCTCCAGCTTCCAGGCCGTGTAGAAGCCGGCGTACCCGCCGCCGACGATCAGGATCGTGCGCACCATGGACCCCTGTCTCTCGCTGTCAGCAGCTATGACAGGGCAGGCGCCTACTTTGTGACAGCGGCAAATGCTGCGATCTTGTCAAGATTCATCATCCACAGCACCTGGTCGATACCGGTCTCGGAGGCGGTGATCGTGACCATGCCGAGCGGCGTGTTGCCGCGGCGCATGACCGCGCTGGTCTGCCCGTTCGTCGTAACCCACTGCACGTCCACCCCCTCCCAGTACCAGGCGGAGAACGCCGCGATGTATTTCGCCACGCGGGCCGCGCCCACGACCGCCTTGCGGGAGACCTGACGCGCGCCGTTGCCGTCGGAGACGCTCGCCACCTCGGCCGCGAACAGCTTCTCCAGCGTCTCGAGATCGCCGGTGCGGGCGGCATCGAGGAAGGTCGCCAGCAGCTGCCGCTGCGCGGTCGCCGGCACCGGAATCTTGCGCTCGCCGGCGATGTGCTTGCGCGCCCGGCTGACGAGCTGGCGTGCGCCCGGCTCGGTGGACTGCAGGATCATGGCGATCTGCGTGTACGGGTAGTCGAACGCCTCCCGCAGCACGTACGCCGCCCGCTCATGCGGCGTGAGCTTCTCCATCAGCGTCAGGACCGCGAGCTCCAGCGCCTCCCCGCGCTCGGCGCCCAGGAACGGGTCCGCGCTGGTGTCGACCGGCTCCGGCAGCCAAGGCCCGATGTACGTCTCGCGGCGCACCCGGGCCGACTGCAACTCGTTGATGGCCAGCCGCGTCGTGGTCGTCGCCAGAAACGCCCCCGGATTGTTCACCACGCTGCGGTCCGTCGTCTGCCAGCGCAGCCAGACGTCCTGCACCAGATCCTCGGCCTCGCTGACGCTGCCGAGCATGCGATACGCGATCCCGAACAAGCGTGGACGCACGCCCGTGAAGATCGACGCCGCCTCGTCGAGATCCCCCACCGCTACCTGTTCCCCCAAGGTCGTTCGCGACTCCCAGGCTAGCCGCTGTCACAGATTCGGAACCTGCCCTGTCTCGGCTTACGACAGCACGTCATCACCGAGAGAACGGGGGCACACCACCGAGCACGTCCTGGAGCCGAAGGCGCGGGAGATCGACTACAGCATCCTAGGCTGCTAGGTCAAAGCGGTGCTTGAGCTGGCTGTGATCGGCATAAGGCTATGAACGGGAATTGCTGACGGCCCGGTCCAGGGCCCGGTCGAGAACCACGAGCAGCGCGTCGCGCACCGACAGGCGGTCGCGGGCGTCGAACGCGATCACCGGCACGTGGTCGGCGACGGCGAGTGCCCACCGGACGCTCTCCAGGTCGTTGGCAAGCGCGCCGTCAAAGGCGTTGACCGCCACCACGAACGGCAGCCCCGATTGCTCGAAGTAGTCCACGGCCGGGTAGCAGTCGTCGAGGCGGGAGCTGTCCACGACGACGAGCGCGCCGAGGGCGCCATGGGCGAGATCGTCCCACATGAACCCGAAGCGTGCTTGACCAGGCGTGCCGAACAGGTACAGCTTGAGCGCGCGGTCGATCGTCACGCAGCCGAAGTCCATCGCGACGGTGGTGGTGACCTTGTTGACGCGGTGCCCGGCGTTGTCGATGCCGACCCCCGCGGAGGTCATCTCGGCCTCGGTGGTCAGGGGAGGAATCTCGGAGATCGCGCCGACCGTCGTGGTCTTGCCCACGCCGAAGCCACCGGCGACAACGATCTTGACCGGTACGGGTGCTGCGTCAGGAGATCGCACGGAGTCCATGGATTACTCGCAAAATGACGTCGGGACTGTGGACGGGGTCGACCTCGAGCTGGTGGATGTCCAGATATCCGGCGGCGCACAGGTCGCCGACGAGGATCTTGGTCACGCCGAGATGCAGGTGGGCCTGAGCGGAGATCTCGGCAACCGACACCGGGGAAACACAGGTGGTGAGGATCGCCTGGAGCTCGGTCGGCATGAACCGCACGTCCGACGGCGCCCCCGGCCGGATCGTCACCTGCGTCTCCAGGTTCACCGCCGGGTCGTCGCCCTGCACCCGCCCGGCCGTCAGGACGTACGGCCGCAGGTTGTCCGGTGCGCGGTGCGCAGGGCGGTCCCACGCTGCCGGCGGAGCCGGTGAGACCGGCGCGACCGGTGAACGCAGATACGGCCGGATGCCGGGCGGCTCCTGCCCGGGCGGCACGGTCACCGCAGGACCGCGTTCTTCAACTCGGCGATGAGCTGCGGGGTGAGCGCCGCGCCGGCCCGGCTGGCGAAGAGCGTCATCTCGTAGGCCACCGTGCTCAGGTTGGCCGAGCGGGTCGCGATGACACCGAGGACCGACCCGGCGCTGATGGAGGTGATCAACAGGTAGCCGTCGACCATGTCGACGATGACCCGGTTGAGCCCGCCGAGGGTGTACCAGGCGGAAGCGCCGCTGGCGAGGCTGGTCATCCCGGAGACGACGGCGGCCAGGCGCTCCGCGTTGGCCCGCTCCTTCGAGGCCGACGTAGCCATCAGCAGGCCGTCCGAGGACACCGCGATGGCCTCCACCACGCCGGCGGTGCCGGACGTGAACGAATCGAGCAGCCAGTTGAAGGTCTGCACCTCCGTGCTCATCGGTGCGGCGTTGAGCGTCCCACCAGAGGTTTGGCGGTGCGTGCTGTCCTGGATGAACGGACTCGTCATTGTGATGATCCTTCTGATCTGAGCTCGCGCAGTGCGCGCAGGACGCCGGATTCGAACTGCTCGACAAGGTTCCATGCACTGTCGGGATCGTGGGACGACTGGCTCTCCACCAGGTGGAGCCCTGGTCTCGGGATGGCACCGGGGTCCTGCAACGTGGCACCCGGCACCCGTCTGCTCAGGTTCCGGCCGGCGGTGGCCGGCCGCACCGGCGTTGACTGAAACTGCGGCGTTGGCTGCAGTGGCGGCGTTGGCGGGAGCGGTGGCGTCTGGTCGGCCGGGAGTGTTGTGGCGTCGTGCTGCGCTCGGCGTACACCATCCTCCAACGCCTCGACGAGTGCCTGCGCGCTGCTCGGATCGGGAGGAGCCGCCACGAACTGCGCCGCGTTCCTGGCGGCCTGAGTGCCGGCCGACAGCTGCGCCCCCGGCACCCGCCGTCGCAACGCTTGCCCCTGTCGCGATGGTTGCCGCAGCAGCGCGGGGATCTCAGCGGTGGCGTCGGCATCCAGCGGTGCCACGACAGCGGCGATGGCCGGCGGTGACGCGACGGCGGCGAGCGTGCGCGGCGCGGCGAACGCGTTCCACGGCTGCCGGCCGTCGATCGAGTGGGTGGCCCGGGTGAGTGCGCCGATGTCGATGACCGAGGCGATCATCTCCCGCGATTGCGGCTCCGGCGCGGCCGAACCGTCCAGTAGCTCCCGCCCGACGACGACGGTCGCGGTGACGCCACCGCCGGGCGTGTCGCTCAACGACACCTGCAGCCCGTGCCGACGAGCCAGCCGGCCCACCACGAACAGGCCGAGCACCTCCGTCGGGGCGAGGTCGATGCGCTCGCGGCGCTCCAGCCGGGCGTTCTCGACCGTGAGCCGCTCGGCCGGCATGCCGATGCCGTGATCGACGATCGACACCCGCACGTCGTTCGCGCTCTCGCCGGTGGTGACGGCGACCCGGGTGTGCGGCGGCGAATTGGAGGTCGCGTTCTCCATCAGCTCGGCCAGCATCAGGACCAGGTCGCTGATGACCGCGGGCGCCAACATGATCGTGCCGGTGAGCTGCACGTCGACGCGGTCGTACTCCTCGATCTCGCCGAGCGCCAGGCGGACCGCGTCGGCCAGCGCCAGCGGCGCCAGGTGCGGGTTGGTGCCGGTACCGCCGGACAGGACGACCAGGCTGCTGGCATTGCGGCGCAAGCGGCTGGCGACGTGGTCCAGCCGGTACAGCTGCCGCAGCCGGTTGGGCTCCGTCTCCTCGCGCTCCAGCTGGTCGATGAGGCCGAGCTGCCGGCCGACGAGGTTCTGCGTGCGGCGGCCGACATGACCGAACATCTGCGCGACGTTGCGGCGACTGGCCACCTGCCGCTCGACCAGCTGCGCCGCGGTCTGCTGCACGCGCTCGAAGGTCCGGGCAAGATCGCCGATCTCGTCCCGGCCGCCGACGGTGATCCGCTCCAGGCGTACCGGCTCGGGCGCGGCGGACTCGTCGTCCGCGACCCGGACCAGTTCGTCCTCGGTGACCTGCGCGACGCGGGCGGCGGAGGCGGTCAGCAGGGTCAGCGGCCGCGCGACCGTGCGCGCGATCGCCGTGCTCAGCAGGATGACGAGCAGCAGCAGGACGAGCATGCCGGCGACGAGACCATACGCGGTGGTGGTCTGCCGCCGCTCCAGGTCGGTCATCGTGGCGGTGACGTCGGTGACGATCCGCTTCTCCACGAAGCGGCCGAGCGCGATGTAGGACTCCAGCGACGGGAACAGCGTGGCGACCCGCAGGTCGGCGATCGCCGCGGCCGGGTCGGTCTCGACGCTCTCCACGAAACCGCCGCCGACACGGGAGGCGAACGCGGCCGTGACCAGACCGTACAGATCCACCTGTTCGGGGGTCCCGGAGGCGGTGAACCGGTCCAGGTTCGGCTGCACGGCGGCGGCGTTGGCGGCGTACCTGGCGAGATCACGCTGGGCGCGGGTGGCGACCATGACGGTCATCAGTGCGGCGCCGGCGCTGTTGCCCTCGTCGACCCGCAGCAGCGCGTCCAGCGCCAGGAGCTGCCGGCCCTCTGCGGTGGTCGCGTCGGCCGCGTCCATCAGCCGCAGCGCGTCGATCAGCCGGCCGATGACCGCGGTGAACTGGGTCAGCACCCCCTCGACGTCGGCGGTGCCGGCCACCAGCGAGGCACGCAGCCCGGCGAGCGACTTCACGTCGTCGATCGCTTCCGCCACCTCCGGTGACAGGTCGCCGGCGTAGTCGAGCCTGAGGTTGGTGATCCGGTCGGTGACCGCCGCCGTCTGCAGCAGCAGCCGCGAACGGCCGACCACCTGGACGAGGTACCCAACCGCCATCAGCCGTTCCTGCTGCAGGTCCTGGATGAGCGCGCCGACGTCACCGGCGACCCGGGCGGTCCGCGCGGTGTCCGCCGCCCGGCCGGCCTGCCCGACCCGGTCGACCACGACGACGACCGTGAGCAGCACGATCGCGACCAGCGGGGCGATGAGGAGGACCGCGAGCTTGCCGCGGATGCGAAGCCTAGCGAGCACCGGTCGGCTCCCGGCGCCAGGTGGGGACCACGTCCTCGGCCGGCAGGGAGGGCAGCGGGACGGGTGGGTCCGTGACCGGCCGACGGCGGGGCCGGACGAGCCGCACGGCCAGCGGGATCAGCGCCAGCAGCACCCCCACCGCCAGGGTGACAGCCGCCGTCCGCCGCTGCCGGTCCAGGTCCTCGATCCGGGCGCCGATCAGCAGGTCGAGCTCGTCCAGGATCGTCGCCGCCAGCTCAGACGCGGCCGTCTGGACCTCGTTGCGGACGTCCCGCAGCGCCGCGGTGTTCACCGCGGTCCGCCCGTCGACCGGCACCGTCGTCGCCGTCAGCGTCTCCATGCCGCGCCGGAACCGGTCCAGCCGGCTCAGCAGGTTGCCACTGAGGGTCCGGCTGCTGGTGCCGTCGACCGCGGCCTGCAGGCCGGCGGCGAGGTCGTTGGCAGGGTAGGTCACCGCGTCACGGGCGTTGAGCAGGTTGGCGGCCGTGCCCGCCGGGTCGTTGCGGGGCCGCCCGGCGGCGATGACCGCCAGGTCCATGAACCGGCCGGCGGCCACCACGGCCTCGGGCAACTGCTGCGCCGCGCCTTCCTGCAGGTAGGACGCGTCGACGTCCTGCTCGCGGGTCAGCTGCGAGTTGTCGCGGACCTCCTTGTACAGCGCGAGGAGCATGTCGGTCGCCTCACCGAAGGTGCTGAACGCCGTGGCGGGGTCGACGACGCTCAGCGCCGCCAGCGCCTCGATCTTGGCGCGCAGCCCGGACCATCGCTCGTGGGTGCGCAGGTCCCCGCCGATCCGGGCGTCGACCGAAGCGGTGGCCTCGACCACGCGGGTGATCGTGTCCCGCGGGAACGGGCGTCCCGAGACCGCGGCGGACTGCGCGTCCGTCAGCGCGATCGTGAGCTGACCGAGACTGCGGATGTACTGGATGCCGTTGCGTTCCGACTGGGCGAACCGGGCCCGCTCCCCGACCGAGCCCCAGACCCGGGCGAAGAGGAGCGTAGTCGGCGCCATCAGGGCGAATGCCAGCAGGCAGTGCAGAAGGACGGCGATCGATGAGCGGGACCGCGTCGCGTGTTGTGCCATCGTCGGAGCCTCCGGCTACGTGCCAAGGTGGCGGCCACACGCTGTGACGAGCCGTCGCGGTGCGTTCTGTTGACGGCCCGGCCGTGCGCCGGTCGCAGAGGTTAGACCAAAGTCCCCGTGCCGCCGGGCGATTGAACCGCACAATTTCTCGGTAAAGCGTTCCAAATTCGGACGGTGCGGCAGCGCTCACGAATAGCGACCGGAAATTGTCCGCTCCCGTCCCGTCTGCGCCCGAAATACGATTTACGACCAGTGCCGGTAATGTCACGGCATCGGGTAAATCCTCTGGCCAGTTCGGATTTCACCGAAAAGGTCGCCCTTCATCGACGCAGCGTTTCATCGAAACATCGACAATAAGGAGCCACTTGCGAAGCCGTTGATCGATATGGCTGGTACGCGGCTCTCTTGCGTTGGCCGTTCGCAAGATCAAGGCAGGCTTGGCCGATACAGCTGTTGAACCTGTCGAGCTCATAAAACTCGGTTCGGTGGCAGTGACGTGCGATTTGTCCGCCGCCAGACGGTCGGCAGCGACAACGATCCCGGCCAGGAGCGCCTCGCTGTTGTACCTGCTGCTCTGGCGTGCTGCTACGGCGAGCTGACGGGCGATGAGGTTGACGCCGTCGAGCCGTTCGGTGGTCAACGCGCCGCGCATGAGGCGATGTACATACACGCCGGTGCAATGCCGCACGGTGGCGAAGGTCGGCGACACTCAGCACGACATCGTCCTGTACGACGTGGTCAAGGCATTCGCCGCGATGCGGCAGGAGGAACATGCCTGGGGCGATCGCGGGCACGGCGGGTCCGCGCCCTGACGGCGCAGCTGACCCCGGGAGGCCGCGTCGACATCTAGGACACCGGCGGACCTGCTCAGGCCGTCGACAGCCGGATGGGGAATCGGCTCACTCGAGATGATGATGGCGGCCATGGACCATCGAAGACGCAAGGCATCGAGTCCTTCGATGAACTCGCCTCAATCGGCGGGCGGACATTCGTTGAGCCCGTCGAGGATCACCACAGGCGGCGTACCTACGTCAGCCGCGGCGGAGCAGGGGTGTGCACGACTCGGTCGTGAACGGTGCGACAGCACGCGAATGTGCATCGCTGAAGCGTCCGCTGGTTCTCGGCACTCGCAGGCGTAGCACGGCAACCTCATGACGCAGCACCAACAGCTCGGCAGCCATCGCGGACTCGCCGAGCGTCATCTGCGGCAACCAGCTGAACATCCGAACCGCGGTCAGGTACAGCAGCCGAACAACCCGACCTGAGGCCATCGCCGGGTGCAGGGTGAACTGGCTCGGCTGGGCTACCAGGTAGTAGCGGCCAGCACGGTCTGGAAGATCCTGCACCAAGCCGGCGTCGACCCGGCACCCCGCCGGACCGGACCCACCTGGCAGCAGTTCCTCACCACCCAGGCCCACACGATCCTGGCCTGCGACTTCTTCACCGTCGACACCGTGCTCCTCAACGCATCTACGTCCGGTTCTTCATCGAACTCGCCACCCGCCAGATCCACGTCGTCGGTGTCACCGCACATCCCACCGGCGCCTGGGTGGCGCAGCAGGCTCGGAACCCGCTGATGAGTCTCGACCAGCGCGCCGACGGACTGCGGTTCCTGCTGCGTGACCGGGACGCGAAGTTCACCGCGGCGTTCGACGCCGTGTTCACCGCCGCCGGTATCGACGTACTCCGCGCACCACCACAGGCGCCGAGGGCGAACGCCTACGCGGAACGCTGGGTCGGCACGGTACGACGCGAGTGCACCGACCGGATCCTCATCGCCGGCGAACGACACCTGACGAGCGTCCTGACCGAGTACACCACCCACTACAACGGCCACCGACCACACAGATCGCTCGACCAGCAACCACCGAACCCACCACCACAGGTCATCGACCCCACCGCCGCCCGCGTCCAACGACGCCCGATCCCGGGCGGACTGATCAACGAATACACGCAGGCCGCATAGCCGAAACCCGATTTACGAGCCCCACAGGCTCCGGATCGCGCGAACACGGGATGTCCCCGACCGCCCCGGCGGGCACGATCGGCTCAGTTTCAGCCGACATCGTGAGGGGACGACATGAACGACTCCGATCAGAGGCCCGACTCCGTCGACGTGGTGATCATCGGCGCCGGCCCGGGCGGGACGAGCGCCGCCTCGGCCCTGGCCCAGGCCGGCCGGTCGGTGCTGGTGCTCGAGCGCCGGGAGCTGCCGAGGTTCCACATCGGCGAGTCGATGCTGCCCTACACCATGGCGCTGATGGACCGGCTCAAGGCGACCGACCTGATCCGCGAGCAGGGCTACGTCGTCAAGCGCGGCGCCGAGTTCATCTTCCCGGACGGCAACTTCCGCCGGATCGACTTCAGCGACCAGGGGCCGGGCCGCGTCCCCGAGACGATCCAGGTTGAGCGGGCGCACTTCGACAACCTGCTCGCCGGGCACGCCCGGTCCAGCGGTGCCACCGTCCTGGAGCAGGCCAACGTGCAGGAGCTGGTCTTCGAGGGCGACCGGATCGTCGGGGTGCGCTACGAGATGGACGGCACCGTGCGGACCGTCCGGGCGAAGTACGTGATCGACGCCAGCGGTCGCAGCAGCAAGATCGCCCAGCACTACAGGCTGCGCAAGCCGGTGAAGTCGCTGCAGAACGTCGCCGTGTTCCGGCACTACACCGGCCTGGACGAGCGGTACAACCCCGGCTTCGAAGGCGACATCCAGGTCGGCGGCCACCCGGAGGGCTGGCTGTGGGCGATCCCGATCTGGTCCGACACGATCAGCGTCGGCGCGGTCATGGCCCGAACGGTGCTCAGCCAGCGCAAGCCCGACGAGGTGTTCGCCGAGCACCTGGCCCGGTCCCCCCGGGTCGAGCAGCGGCTGACCGGCGCGCAGCCGATCAGCGAGGTGCGGGTCGAGACCGACTACTGCTACTACTCCGACACGCTCGCCGGACCCGGCTGGTTCCTGGTCGGCGACTCGGGTTGCTTCTTCGACCCGATCTTCTCCGGCGGCTTTTTCGTGGCCACGCTGACCGGCGTCAAGGCCGCCGAGGCGGTCGACCGGCTGCTGTCCGAGCCGGACCGTGAGCCCGTCGTACAGGACGAGTTCGAGCGGATGTGCAAGACCGGCCTCGACACCTACCTGCGGATCATCCACGCCTACTACGAGTCGCAGTTCAACCTGGGTCGGTACCTGCGCGGCCTGGGCGCCGACGTGGCCGGCTCGCCGTTCGTGCGGCTGCTGAGCGGCGACTTCTGGAGCGTCGCCAACCCGCTCGGCCAGCTGTTGCGGGAGAACCCGCGGTGGGACACGTTCGCGCCGTTCGAGCGGCTGTACGGCTGCCCCGTCTACCCGGAGTTGGACGCCGCGGAGACGGCCGCGTTGCAGAACAGCTGACCGGCCCGAACCCCGCGACTCCTGGCCCCCGCTTGCCCCTGGCGAGCGGGGGCCGGATGCCCTGTGCCCGAACGTCGAGATCCTGCCTGGCATCCGGACCCGGGTCACGACCTGACATCTGGCAGGTCACCGACCTCGACGCGCCCGCCAACAGCGGCACCCCGTTCGCATCCCGCACAACTTCCACCTGCACCTGGCGGTCCTGAAGATCGCCTGAACCGCCGCCAGGGGTGCGTCCGTGCACCTCCGGCGGCGCGTCAGCCGACCGGCTGGGGCTCGGGCTCGGTCTCGACCAGCGGCAGCCCGGCGGTCTCCAGCCCGGTGCGCCACAGCACGATCGCCGCCGCGGCGACCGGCACCACCGCCGTCACCGCGAGCAAGCCCAGCCCCGGCGCGAGCACCAGGACCGGAACGAGCACGCCGGCCACCTTCGTCGCCGACGCCGCCAGCCCGCCCCCGGTGGCCCGCAGCGCGGTCGGGAAGATCTCGGTCGAGTACGGCGACAGCATCGCGATCATCCCGGCGTTGCCGGCCAGCAGCACCATGAGCAGCACCACCAGCAGGGTCGTGTCATGGGACCGGTCCGGGCGGGCGATGACGAACCCGGCGAGCGCCGCCGCGGTGAGCGCCGAGTACAGCAGCATCGTGCGGCGGCTGCTCCACCGCTCGTACAGCACGGCCGCCACGACCGTCGCGGGCACCGCCAGCAGCGACGCCTCGAACAGCAGCCTGCTGACCCCGGGCCCGTAGACGGGGGTCAGGAACGCCGGCAGGAGCGTCACGAACCCCCAGTTGACCGCGCCCCAGCCGAGGCCGTAGAGGACGACCGCGATCGTGCGGATGCGGTACCGGTCGGACAGCAGCGCACCACGACCCGCCTTCGGCATGACGGGCGACGCGGGCGCCGCAGGGGCGGCGGTGGTGATGCCGTAACGCGCCATGACCCGCTGCGCCTCGGCGGTCCGCCCCGCGGCGAGCAGATAGCGCGGCGACTCCGGCACCCAGCGGCTCAGCAGGAGCAGCAGCAGGCCGGTCGGCGCGCCGAGCAGCCACAGCGCCCGCCAGCTGTAGTGCGGCACCAGCACCGCGGCGGCGCCACTGGCCACCAGGTAGCCGAGGACCGCGCCGAGCCCGCTCTGCACGACCAGGATCGCGCCGCGGTGGCGGCTCGGCACCGACTCCGACATGAGCGAGTAGACAGTCGGGAGCATCCCGCCGGCGGAGGCGCCCATCGCCAGGCACATGACCAGGTTCCAGCCGAAGCTCGGCATCAGCCCGCAGATCGACGTGCTGACATAGATCACCGCGGACAGCATGATCGCGCCGCGCCGCCCGATGAGGTCGGCCAGATATGCCCAGGCGATGGAGCCCACCACCGCACCGGTGATCGACGCGAACGGCAACAGCGCCGCGCGGCCGGTGCTGATCCCGTACTCCGCGGCCATGCCGGGCACGACGAAGCCCAGCGACGCGGGCTTCATGGTGTCTACCACGAGCCCGACGGTGAGCGCGACGACCAGCGCCCAGTGCGCCCGGGTCATTCTGGCCGAGTCCAGCGCGGCGAAGTTCGCGGTGCCGGCGGCGCCGGCGAGCCGCAGGCGCTGCGCCCGGCCGGGCAGCACGGCGCGGACTGCCAGCATCAGCCCCAGCACGATCAGCGTCATGCCGGCCGCCATCGTGCCGCCCATCGGCATGCCCGCCATCACGAAGTCGTGATGGCGGGCCATCACATAGTCCGGCAGGTGCAGCGCGACCCCCGCGAGCACCAGGGCGACGCCCACCCAGAACGACCGCCGGACCGCCATGAGGTCCGGTTCTCCACGTCCGTGCGACATGCGCGCATCCCCTCAATCGTGCCTGACGCCGATTCGGGCCGATCGGATCTGGCCAATGTGCGTCCGGGCCCGCCGGAATCATCCGGGGATCCAGGTGACGGGTGCATCGCGTGATTCAGTGATCGTGGAGGTGGACGCGGTACATCGAAAATGGTTGCTCGTCCGAATGGCCAATTTCTTGAGGAAAACAGGGACGTCAGTCGATCACCCCGGTGAGCTACGGTTGGTCCGGCACCGCGCGTACGAGGAGGACATGCATGGCTGGCGATGTTGCCAGCGATGCGTCTGCTAGGAAGATCTGCCCGTGACCCCGCCGTCCGCACAGGAGAGGTGGTATCAGCACGGCTGAGGTCCAGCGGGATTCCTGACGAGTTCACGCATGCATACGGGGGACTATTTCATGCTGGCTGCCACGTGGCCATTGGTAGGTAGGGACACCACACTCGAAAGCATTCGACCCGCACTTGCAGCGACCGCCGCCGGCGTCGGCGGCTGGGGTTGCGTCGTCGTCGAAGGACCCGCGGGCATCGGAAAGACGCGGCTGCTGGAGGCCGTCGCCGCGGAGGCCGCCGAGCTCGGCGTGGCGCTCGCGTTCGGCCGGGCCAGCGAGCTGGACCGGGTCGCGCCGCTGACCAGCCTGCTGACGACACTGCAGTCCACCGACCCGCCGGATCTGGGCCTGCGGGAGCTCACCACCAGCGACGCCAACCGCTTCCAGCTCATCGACCGGATCGGTGACGCGGTGGAGCGGTACTCGCGGACCCGGCCGCTGCTGATGATCCTCGACGACGCGCACTGGGCCGACGAGGTCTCCGCGCTGGCGCTGCGAATCCTCGTGCCGTCCTGCGCCTCCTTGCCCGTGCTGTGGCTGCTCGCCCGCCGCCAGACGGCGCGGCCGTCGCCGGCACAGGACGCGATCGACTGGCTCATTGACGAGGGGGCGCAGCGGGTCGAGCTGGACCCGTTGCCGGAGGCCGCCGTCGCCGACCTCTGCGCGCAGGTGCTCGGCGCGGTGCCCGACGAGACCGTGATGGCGCTGGCCGCCCGCTCCGGCGGTAACCCGTTCCTGGCGCAGCAGCTGGTGACGGCATTACAGGACACCTGCCAGATGCGGGTCTGCGAAGGCACCGCGACGCTGGTCGGCGACGCGCTGCCGTCCAGCTTCCTGGCCGCCGTGCGGCAGCGGCTGCGCGGGCTGAGCCCCGACGCCCGGCGCATGCTGGAGGTCGGCTCGGTGCTCAAGCGCCCGTTCACCGTGCACGCAGCCGCGCGGATGATGGGCCGCTCCGCGGCCGAACTGCTGACGACCACCGACGAGACCCTCGGCGGCGGTCTGCTCGTCGACCGGGGCTTCGAGCTGGCGTTCCGGCACGACCTGCTGGCCGAGGCGGTCTACGACAACCTGGCGGGGCCGGTCCGCTCGGCGCTGCACCGGGAGGCCGCCGAGGTCGCCCGCGCCGAGAACCGCCCACCGATGGAGATCGCCGAGCACCTGGTCCGCAGCGGCAGCCCGGGCACCGGCGAGGCGCTGGAGATGCTCCGCGACGCCGCCACACAGGTCGCGACCCACACCCCCGGCACTGCGGCCGACCTCATCCTGCGGGCGCTGGACCTGGTCAGCGAGCACGATCCGGCCCGCCCCGCACTGACCGCGGACGCGGTGCGGCTGCTGGCGTCCGCCGGCCGCCTGGTCGAGGCGGGGCAGCTCGGCGAGACGGCGCTGCACAGCGGGCTCGACGCCGCGACCGAGGCGGCGCTGCGCCTGGGCCTGGCCGAGGCGCTCAAGCACGCGGGGCACAACGCCGTGGTCGTGCACCACACCGAACGCGCGCTGGCCCGCAGCGGGGTGCCTGAGCCGCTGATCGCCCGGCTGCTGGCGCTCCAGGCGCACGCGCTGGTGTTCGACGACCCGGACCGCGCGGACCGGGTCGCCGCCGATGCGGTCCGCCTGGGCACCGAGGTCGGCGAGCACACCGCGTCGGTCTTCGCCGGGGTCGCCCGCAGCGTCGTGGCCCGGGTCCGGGGCAACCTGGAGGAGGCGGTCGAGCACGCCGAGTGGGCCACCGGCCTGGCCGACCGGGTCGGTGGCGAGGCGCACCACCGCCATCCGCGGCTGTGGCTCGGCTGCGCGCTCGCCACCCTGGACCGGTTCGACGAGGCCGAGGCGATGTACACCACGGGCCAGCGTGAGGCCCAGCAGATGGGCACCGCCTGGTCGCAGCCGCTGTGGCACTTCTACCGCGCCTCGTTGCTGCTCGGGGCGGGCCATCTGGCCGATGCGGAGACCGAGGCCGAGGCAGGAGTGCGGATCGCCGAGCAGCTCACCGCGCTTCAGATGAGCATCCCGCTGCTCACGATCATCGCACAGGTCGCGATCCGCCGGGCCCAGGTGACCGTTGCCCGTAACCACCTGCAGCGCGCGCAGCAGCTGCTCGCCGACGGCATCACCGTCGCGCGGGAGGACCTGACCTGGTCGATGGCGCAGCTGCGGGACCTGACCGGGGAGACGGCGGCGACCCGCGACCTGCTCGGCTCGCTGTGCGAGGTGCTGCCGGACCGCAAGCTGCTGCTGGCCAACGACCCCGGGGCGGGACCGGCGCTGGTGCGCATCGCCTTGCGGGCCTGCGCTGCGGAGCACGCCAAGACCGCGACGGTCACCATGCGGCAGCTGGCCGATCGCAGCCCGGGCGTCGCCTCGCTCGCCGGTGCCGCCGCGCACGCCGAGGGCCTGCTGTATCAGGACGTCGGCGCGTTGCGCGAGGCGGTGCTGTACTACCGGCTCAGCCCCCGCCCGCTGGCGAGCGCGAGCGCGATCGAGGACCTGGCGGTCGCCGAGTACCTCGCCGGCCACCGGCACCAGGGGGTGGAGCTGTTCGACGAGGCCGTCGGCCTGTACCGGGCCTGCGGCGCCCAGCTCGACGTCGCCCGGGTGTACAAGCGGCTCCGCACGTTCGGGGTCAGGCGGGTCGCGGTCGTCGAGCCCGGCTCGGAGGACAGCTGGGGCAGCCTCACCCAGTCCGAACTGCGGGTGGTGAGGCTGGTCGCCGAGGGCCTGACCAACCGCGACGTCGCCGACCGGCTGTACCTGTCACCGCACACCGTGGACAGCCACCTCCGGCACGTGTTCACGAAGCTCGGCGTGCGCAGCCGGGTGGAGCTGACCCGCAAGTTCGTGGCGGAGGACGGAATCGGCCAGGACGCGGCCTGAACGAGGGCGGATATCCCGTGAAGACGTCATGACGGGACCTACCGCCGATCGAGATCCTTCCCTGCAGGCGGTCACGCGGCCGCCCGCAGGGAGGAGCAGCAGCCTTGAGCACACACGATGAGCGGGTCCTGGTGGTCGGGGCTGGGCCGGTGGGCGCGGTCCTCGCTCTGGAGCTCGCCCGCCACGGCATACCGAGCGTGCTCGTCGAACGCTCGACGGGCCCGTCCAGACACCCGAAGATGGACTACGTCAACGGCCGCAGCATGGAGCTGCTGCGCCGGTTGGGTCTCGCCGAGGAGATCCGGGCCCGCGGCATCGGCGCCGAGCATCAGGCGAACTTCCTGTGGACGCGGGGGTTCCAGGAGCCGCCCGTGCGGACGTGGCAGCACGAGTCGGTCGCCGGCGTCGCCGCTCGCCTCGCCACCGTCAACGACGGCACCGCGCCGCTGGAGCCGTACCAGCGGGTGCAGGGCTCCCTGCTGGAGGAGATCGTGCGCCGCGAGGCCCGCGACCACCCGCTCGTCGATCTGGTCGAGGGATGGGCGTTCACCGACCTGGAGGACACCGGCGACGGTGTCGTGGTGTCCCTCGCGGGACCCGGCGGCCAGGTGCGGACGGTCCGGGCGCCGTACGTCGCCGCCTGCGACGGCGCGAACAGCACCGTCCGCCGGTGTCTGGGCATCCCGGTCGAGGAGACCGGACCGAAGGCCCGCAACTGCTCGGTCTACTTCCGCAGCACCGACCCGGCGCTGCGGCGGCACGGCCGGGCGTTCGTGACGATCTCGGCGCGGGGGCTGACGCTGGTGTCCCGCGACGAGGCCGACACCTGGACCGGCAGCATCCCGCTGCACGGCGACGGGCCCTTCACCGCCGACCCGGTCGAGACGATGCGGCAGCGGCTCGGGACCGACTTCGCGGTCGACGAGGTGCTCAACGTCGCGGTCTGGGAGGGGTCACTGTCGGTGGCTTCGACGTACCGCAGCGGCTCGGTCTTCCTCGTCGGCGACTCCGCGCACCACTTCTTCCCCACTGGCGGGCACGGCGCGAACACCGGCCTCGCCGACGCCGTCGACCTCGGCTGGAAGCTCGCCGCCGTGCTGCACGGCTGGGGCGGGCCGCGGCTGCTGGCCAGCTACGAGGCCGAGCGGCGGCCGGTGGCGCTGTTCAACCGGGAGATGTGCGCCAACCTGCTGGAGGTCTGGCGGCGGTTCGCCCGGATGGTCGCCGACGGCGCGTCCCGGGAGCACCTGGGCGGGTTCCTGGACGCCGAGGTGTACCAGCTCGACAACGTCGGCGTGCACTTCGGCTACCGGTACAGCGACTCGCCCGTCATCTGGCCCGAGCAGGGCACCCCGCCGCCGTGGCGCTGGCACGAGATCGTCCCGACGACCTGGCCTGGCAGCCGCGCTCCGTCGCTGCGGCTGGCGGACGGAACCGACATCTTCGACCGGCTCGGCACCGGCCTCACCCTCGTGGACTTCACCGGTGGCGACACGGGCGCCGCTCTGGTGAAGGAGGCGCTGGAACACGGGGTGCCGATGGAGCACCTCGCCGTCGACGATGCCGCGCGCGCCGTCTGGGAACGCGACCTCGTGCTGGTGCGCCCCGACCAGCACGTCGCGTGGCGCGGCGACGCGGCGCCGGAGCACTGGGCCGGGGTGCTCGACCACATCCGCGGTCACTGACCCGCACACGTTTCCCGTTCTGTCCGCAAGCTCCTACAGGGAGGCACCAATGTCCAAAGTGGTCAAGTACGTCGCGCGGCCGGTCCGCCGCGAGGTGTTCAAGAACGGCGACGCCGAGGTCAACCTCGGTGACCGCAGCGTCTTCACGCACGACCTCTTCGTCGACGACGAGAAGGTCGGCTTCGACGGCGGGGTGTGCACGGTGGTGCGCCTGGAGGACGGCGCGTCCTACATCCTGTGCAACGTGACGATGCAGCTGCCGGACGGCACGATCGCGTTCCAGACGTTCCTGGACGAGAAGTTCCCGCCGCCGCCGTTCTTCACCGCCATCACCGGCGGCACCGGTGCGTACAAGGGCGCCAGCGGCGAGATGCACATCGACCCGGCCAGCCCCGACACCCACTTCTACACGGTGTACCTCGACGGCACCGACTGACGCACGGCACGAAGCAGGGCGGCGACCCGGTCGGGTCGCCGCCCTGCTCGGCATCTCGGGGTCACACTGACGGCGGGATGTTGTGGTTGACGCGAAACACGTTCTCCGGGTCGTAGGCGCGCTTCACGCCGACGATGCGGCGGTAGTCGGCCTCGGTGTAGGCCGACCGCACCCGGGCCGGTGCGGCGTCGTGCGTGCCCATGAAGTTCAGCGCTGCGCCGCCCGTCGTCCACGGCGCCAGGCGCGCGAGGATCTCGTCGGCGTAGCCGGCGACCGCGTGCGGGTCCGCCGGCGGGCAGACCGCGGCGAGGTACAGCAGGAACCCCGCGTCGCGGTGGCCGACGGCGTTCGGCACCTCCGGCGCCCGGCCCAGCGCGCCACCGAGGTGCCGCAGCTCCACCAGCGTCATCGGGCACGTGCTGTCCGGACCGGCCAGGTCCACGAGCGCGTCGACCGCGTCCTCGTCCAGCTCGCGCAGGTAGGCGGTGCGCTCGTACAGGCCGAACGGCTCCAACGGGTCCGCGTGGATCGACCCGGACGCGGTGTACGGCATCTCCGCGACCGTGTCCAGCATCGTCACCGCGGCCTCCCGCAGCGGGCGGACCAGGCGCTCACCCTCGGCGGCCGTGCCGTTGTACGCAATGCGGACGTGGACGACGAACCTGCCCCGCAGGCGGTCCGGCAGCTGCGGCTGCCACGGGAATCGGGTCAGGGCGATCGACGACGTCATCGCGTCGGGCAACGACCGCGCCCACCGGCGGTAGGCGTTGAACACCTGCGGCGCGGAGCTGGCCCTGAAGTAGAGGCCGCCACCGTACAGCCTGGGTACCGGGAACAGGTCGATCTCCAGCGAGGTGACGACGCCGAAGTTACCCTTACCGCCGCGTAGCGCCCAGAACAGGTCGGCGTACTGCTGCGGCGACACCTGCCGTTGCATCCCGTGCGCGGTCACGATGTCCACGCCCCGCACGTGGTCGGCGGCGTAGCCGAACGAGCGGCCGAGCAGTCCCAGGCCGCCGCCGAGGGTGTAGCCCACGACGCCGACGTGCGGGGCGGACCCGCTCAGCGGCGCCAGCCCGAACGCGGCAGCTTCGTGGATGACCCGGTCCCAGCGCACCCCCGCCTCGACCCGCGCCACCCGGTTGAACGGGTCGACCCGGACCCCCTGCATGCGCCGGGTGCTGACGAGCAGCGCACCGTCGGCGGCCACCGCCGCGCCGTGGCCGGTGCTGAGCACCCCGACCGGCAGCCCGTGCGTGGTCGCGAACGCGACCGCGGCCATCACGTCGGCGGGGCCGTCGGCGCCCACGACGACCGCGGGCCGGTGCTCCAGCATCGTGTTGTAGCCGGACCGCTCGTCGTCGTAGCCGGCGTCGCCGGGCAGGAACAGCGGGCCGTGCAGGCGCGGCGCGAGCTGCGCCACCGCGTTCTCCCGGATCGTCGCGTCGGCCCAGGCGAGCTGCCCGGCCCGGGTGTCCGCGGGATGTACGGCGCGGACCTCGGCGGCACGCGTTGTCGTGGCGCTCAACCTGACTCCCTCGTTGGCCGGTAGTGCACAGGGCGTCAGTCTGCCGAGCCGGGTCCACGCCGAGCATCCCGTGATCGCGTGATTGGGTTGGGCCCCGATGTACGGCAGGCTGGGCTTTCGACAGCCGGTCGCACAGGGGGCGAGTGTGTCTGTACGGACGGGACGACGGGAACCGGAACTGCTGGAGCCGGCCGGGCGTCCGGGCCCGGCCGAGGTGCCCGGTGACGGCGGATCGATCGAGATGGTCGTGCACGCGCGGCTGCGTGCGGTGTCGCTGCGGTGCCGGCAGCTGCTGCAGGTCGGAGCGGCCCTCGGCAACGTCTTCGCGCTGCGGGACGCGGCCGAGATGTTGCGCGAGACGACCGCGACGTTGCTGCCGGCGCTGGAGGAGGCCCTCGCCGCCGGTCTGCTGGTGTCGACGGCGGACCATCTGGCGTTCGGTCAGGAGCTCGTCTGGCAGGTCGTGGCGGACTCGATCCCCGGCTCCGCCCGCCAGGCGCTGCACCGCGAGATCGGGCTGATGCTGGTCGCCCGCGGCGACCGCGGCGACCGCGGCGACCCGCCCGGCGGGTCCGCGGTGTCGGCGCGCCGCCTGGCGTCGGCCGCGCCCGAGGCCGTCGACGCCCACCTCGCCTCCGGGCACCTGGCGTCGGCGACGGCGCTCGCCGCCGGCGCATTGGCCCAGCCGATGCCCACGCACGTCGCCGCCGAGCTGCGGTGCCGGCTGGCGCACATCCTCATCATGAGCGGCCAGGCCGGGCAGGCGACCGCGCTGGCCGGGAAGGTGCTCGCGGAGCCGCACCTGCCGGCGCACGTGCGGGAGAACGCCACCGCCGCCCGGGTCCTGGCGCTGTCGCTGCACGACGAGCCGGGCGCCCGCGCCGTCGCGCTGTCCATCGTGGACGGCGGGGAGCGACGCCAGGGCGACCCGGCGTACGTCACGGCGAAGACGGTGCTGTCCAACCTCGCTTGGGACGGTGGGTGCCTGGCGGACAGCATGCGGCTGGCCCGCGAGTCGGTCGAGGCCATCACCGAGGGCACCCCGTCGGCGTGGTGCACCCATGCCCGCTTGGCGCTGGCCCGCAAGCTGTCCACCCGGCGGGAGTTCCCGGAGGCGGCCGAGCTGATCCGCCAGACCCAGGCGGAGATCGACCGCTTCGGCATCGCCCTGCACGCGGCTGCCCCGCCGATCGCCCGGGCCAGGCTGCTGGCGCAGGAGGGCCGGATCGCCGAGGCGCGGTCGGAGGCCTGGTCGGCGCTGTCGGCCGCGCAGGAACTCGGCGCGGAGATGCTCATCCCGCTCGCCTTCTCGGTCCTGGCCACCGTCGCCCTGCGGTCCGGTGACCTGCTGGCCGCCGCGGACCACGTGCGGCGCTACCGGGCGCACCTGGAGGCCGGGACCGCTCCGCTGTGGTCGGTGCAGTACGAGTGGGTCGAGGTGCTGCTCGCCGCCGAGCAGGACGGCCCCAGGCGGGCGGCGGAACTGCTGGCCGGCCGGTTCGCGGGCCTCGCCCGGCGCCCGGCGCTGTTCGTCGAGGAGCCCGGCGCCGCCGCGTGGCTGGTCCGGCTCGGGCGCGCGGTCGGCGACGACGGGCTCGCCCGTGCCGCCGTCGCCGCGGCCGAGACGCTCGCCGCGGCCAACCCGGGCTTCCCGACGCTGCTCGCCGGCGCGGTGCACGCCCGGGCGCTGCTGCACGGCGACGCCGACGGGCTGCGCCGCGCCGCCGACGAGCACTGCGACCCGTGGGCCGCCGCCTGGGCCGCCGAGGACCTCGGGCTCGCCGGCGGCCCCGTGGCCGTCGCCACGCTGGAGACCGCCCTCGGCGGCTTCGAGTGGATGGGTGCCGGCCGGGACGCCGCGAGGGTGCGCAACCACCTGCGGTCCTTAGGCGTCCGTCGCCGGGCGGTCGGACCCGGCGGCGGCTCGTCGCACGGCTGGGACAGCCTGAGCGAGACCGAACGGACCATTTCCCACCTGGTCAACCAGGGTCTCACCAACCGGCAGATCGCGAAGCGAGTGTTCCTGTCCCCGCACACCGTCAACTACCACCTGCGGCAGATCTTCCGGAAGCTGTCGATCGGCTCCCGGGTGGACCTCGCCAGGATTACCCAGCAGCACGACACGGTCCGCGACGACGGGTAGCCGGCGCGGACCGTGTACGGATGCTGTACCTCACCGCACCTGGAGCGGGGCCTCCTGGAGGCGCTCGAGGATCTGGGTGGTGGAGGCGACGACGGCGCACCGGCGGGCGGCGTAGTCGATCGCCATCCGGTGGTCCTCAGCGGTGAAGTCGGCGACCGCGTCCGCGACCAGGAACGGCTGGATGTCGCGGCTGAACGCGTCGGACACGGTCATCAGGCACCCGACATGGGCGTAGACGCCGCAGACGATCAGCTGGTCCCGGCCCGCGCTGCTGAGCAGCTCCTCCAGCGGCGAGCGGTGGAAGGCGCTGTAGCGCCACTTCGTCAGGATCACGTCGTTGGGAGCCGGGGCGATCCCGTCCACGACCTGCCGGTCGGCGGGGGTGGCGTCCATGCCCTTGCCCCATACGTCGAACAGCAGGCCCCGGTCCTCGCGGGTCATCGCGCCGGGCTGCGCGGTGTACATGACCGGCATCCCGAGCGCCGTCATGGTCCGCTTGAGCCGGGCGATGTTGGCAACCAACCGGTCGACGAGCTCGCCCGGCGGGAAGAAGTTCACGAAGTACCGCTGCATGTCGTGGATCAGCAGGACGGCACGGGCCGGGTCGGGGCGCCAGCCGGCGACGCTGGCCGGCAGCTCCGACTCCTCCGGCATGGCATACGCGGTGATCGGCGGGATGGCCATGGATGTCTGGTCCTCTCCTGAAGACGACAGCGGGGCGGCGGTGCCGGACGGTCAGCCGCCCAGCACCGCCCCGCCGTCGACGAAGATCTCCTGCATCGTGATGTGCCGGGCCCGGTCGGAGGCGAGGAAGATCACGGCGTCGGCGACGTCCGCCGGCTCCGCCAGGCGCCGTAACGGGATGCCGACCTTGAACAACGCCGGGGCGCCGGCGATCACGCCCGCCGCGTCGCTGCCCGCGTCGGACAGCATGGATCGCAGCATCGCGGTGTCCGTCGAGCCGGGCGACACGATGTTGCACCGGATGTCGTGCCCGGACAGTTCCAGCCCCAGGCACTTCGTGAAGTGGGTCGCGGCCGCTTTCGACGCGGCGTACGCGGCCATGTGCATGCGCGGCACCCCGCCCGCGTTGGATGCGATGGTGACGATCGAGCCGGACCGGCGCTGGACCATGGCCCGTGCGACGGCCCGGGACAGGTGGAAGACCCCGGTTGCGTTGACCGCGAAGATGTCGGCCCAGTCCTGGTCGCTGCACTCCACGATCGGCCCGGTCCGCAGCACGCCGGCCACGTTGACCAGCACGCCGACCGGTCCGAGCTCGTGCTCGACCCGCTTGACGACGGTGTTCACGGCGGTGCTGTCGCGCACGTCGAGCTGATACGCCGCCGCCTGGTGCCCGAGCCCGACCAGCTCGGCGGCGACCCGGTCGGCCCCCGCCGCGTCGACGTCGAGCACCGCGACCAGCGCGCCGTGCTCGGCCAGCGAACGCGCCACCGCGAGCCCGATGCCCTGGGCAGAGCCGGTGACGATGGCCACCTTGCCGTCCATCGATCCTATCTGCATGTCCCCGTGTCCCTTCATCGTGCGGTCCAGGCGGTCAGGCCCCGACCGCCTCCTCGGCGTCGTAGCCGTACAGCCAGGCCTGGCCGCGCAGCCCCCACAGCTCGTCCATGGCCTGGTCGCGTTGCCGCTGCTCCTCACCCTCGGCGAGGTGGTGGTTGCGGGCGTTCTCCCGCATCGTGCGGTGCACGGCCTCGGTCCTGGGTCGACGGACCTCCTCGTAGCGCTTCAGTGCCGCCGGGATGTCCTCGGTTGTCGCCGCGCGCAGGCACACGGCGAGGGCCGCGGCGTCCTCGATCGCCTGGTTCGCGCCCTGCGCGCCGAACGGCAGCATCGGGTGCGCGGCGTCGCCGACCAGGGTGACCCGGTCGCTGCTCCACCGCTGGACCGTGTCGCGGTCGTGGATCGCCCAGCGGGTCACCGTGTCGGCGGCGCCGACGACCTCGCGGACCTGGTCGTTCCATCCGGTGTACGCCGTGAGGACGTCCTCCACCCGACCGGCGGCGGTCCACGACTCGGTCTGCCAACCGTCCGCCGGGATCGTCGCCACGAAACTGACCGACCGCCCGGCCCAGACCGGATAGCAGACGCAGTGCTGGCCCGGGCCGAGCCAGATGAGGACCTTCGGCTCACGCAGCAGCCGCGGCAGCCGGTCCGACGGCACCAGACCGCGGTAGACGGTCTGCCCGGAGAAGCGGGGCTCGTCGCCGACGAGCAGATCCCGGACCACCGAGTGGATCCCGTCGGCGCCGACCACCACGTCGGCGGTGACCGTGGAGCCGTCGTCGAAGCGGAGCACCACGTCGTCGGGGCGCTCTTCGACCGACGCCAGCCGCCGCCCGAGCCGCACCACTCCCGGCGGGAGCAACCGCAGCAGGCCGCGGTGCAGGTCGGCGCGGCGCGCGCTGTAATACGGTGCGCCGTACATGCTCTCGCAGACGGACCCGAGGACCGTGCGCATCAGCACCGCGTCGCTGTCCCAGCGGCGCATCTCGATCGCCGCGGGCCGGACGCCCACGCTGTCCAGATACGGGCCGAGCCCGAGCCGCAACAGCAGCCGGGTGGCGTTCGGGGAGATCTGGATGCCCGCGCCGACCTCCCCGAGCGTCCGGGTCTGCTCGTACACCTGGCAATGCACGCCTGCACCGTTGAGTGCGGCAGCGACCGTCAGGCCGGCGATCCCGGCTCCTACGACGGCGACGTGAACCTTGTCCGTGCGCATTGTGCCCCTCACAGGTCAGTAGTAGAGCAACGCCTTGCCCCAGTCCTCGTCGGCGCCGAAGAGGCTGCGGGGCTTGACCACGTCATGCACGGCGGTCAGCAGGTGCAGCGGGACGAGGCTGCCGGGCGGCACCCCCACGACGTCGGCGTCGATGCCGTACTCCTCACGGACCGCCGCGGCCAGGGCGAGGCACGCGCCGTCGCGCCGGGCGTCGGGCACCTCGATCTCCACCGTGAGCCGCTGCGGTTCCGCCTTGGCCCGCCAGAACAGCACCTCGTCCTGCACGGGCAGCGAGAACACCAGCTCCTCGAGCCGCTGCTGGGTGACGTTCGCGGCGCCGACCGGGTAGCGGAACGCGGACCGGCCCAGCACCCGCACCGTCGGCAGGTGCCAGCCGCACGGGCAGCCGTCGTAGGACACCTCGACGTTGTCCTCGAGGTTGTACCGCAGCAGCGGCATCGCCTCGCGGAAGAGCGGGGTGACGACGAGCTGCCCGCTGCCGTCCGGGCTGGTGCGCCCGGTCGCCGGGTCGTGCACCTCGAAGATCGCCCGGTCGGCCCACAGGTGCAGGTGGCCGTGCGGGCACTCGCCGGCGAGGCTGCCGGTCTCGGTCGAGCCGTACTCCTCGACGACCGGCACGCCCCAGATCTCGCTGATCCGCCGGCGGCGCGCCGGGCTGAGCGGCTCGCCGCCGACGAACAGCGCCCGCAGCGCCGGGAAGTCGGTGCCCGGCCGGTGCCCGGCGGCCCGCGCCGCGGCGGCCCACAGCAGCGTCTCCGTCGGCATCGACCAGGTGAGCGTCACGTCGAGGTCGTGCAGGACCCGCACCACCCGCGAGTACGGCATGGCGAGGGACCGGTTGTCTCCGGGCACGACGGTGGCGCCGACCGCCCTGGCCGACGCGTGCGCGAGGTGCCCGGTGATCATCAGGGCGTACGGGGTGCGGACCAGGAACGTGTCCGAGGCGTCCATGCCGACCCACTTGCGGCCGTACCGGTCGGTCAGGTCGACCCAGTCCTCCTCGGTGTAGTACGAGGGGGTCGGCTGGCCGGCCGTGCCGCTGGACTCGTGGTAGGTCGCCAGTCGCTCCTTCGGCACCGCCAGCATCCCGAACGGGTAGTTGTCCCGCAGGTCCTGCTTCGTGGTCAGTGGCAGCGCCAGCAGGTCGGCGCGGCTCGCCGGTACACCGGCGCCGAAACGACGCGAGTAGAACGGTGAGGCGGCCGCCCAGCGCAGCAACTGCCCAACCTGCTGGTCCTGGATCGCGAGCAGCTCGTCGGTGCCGCCCCACTGCCCGAGCTGCGGCAGCCTGGTCAGGATCTCGGTCATACCCTCTCCTCCTCGGTCATGCCCTCTCCTCGGACGGGTCGAGCAGGCGGTGCCCGTTGTCCCAGGCGATCCGCTGCCAGTCGGCCGGGCCGAGGCCGAGCGCGTCGAACTTCGCCAGCTCGACCCGGGGGTGTTGCAGTGGGTACTCGGTGCCGAACAGCACCCGCCCGGCGCCGAGCCGCTCGACCGCCGCCCCGGCCACCCCGGTGTAGCAGCCGGACGTCTCGGCGACGATGTTCGGCGTGTCGACGACCCGGCTCACCGCGTTGACGTCGATGCCGACGAAGCCGCAGTGCCCGAGCACGAACGTCACCTCCGGGAACTTCCCGGCGAGCGTCACGAGGTCGGCGACGCCGGCACCCGGGCGGCCGAGGCACACGATGTACACCGGGTGCCGGTGCTCCGCGGCGACCTCGACGAACGCGGTGTTGCGCACGTCGGTGAGGGGCACGCCGTGCACCGCCGGGGACAGCTCCAAGCCGCGGAAGCCGGCGGCGTCGCGGTACCGCCCGGCCGTGCGGTGCGGGTTGCCGAACCAGAACGGCACGAGCCGTCCGTCGGAGCCCTCGCACGCGTCCAGGACTGCCTGGTTGTCGGCGTCGGCCTCGATGTGGCCACCCTCGACCACGTGCCGGGACAGGCGCTCCAGGTCGATCATGCCGCCGGCGACGACGACCGCGCGAGTGATGCCGCAGTTGTCCATCGTGGCCAGCATCCGTGCGGCGGCCTGCGGGTGCGGGCCGAGCCGGGCGTGGAAGTCCAGGATGTCCGTCAACGGTCTCGCCTCACTGCTCGAAGCAGAACTCGTTGATCGGGTAGCCGACGTGGCGGTCCTGGGTCGGCAGGTAGCCGAGCACCTTGTCGCCGGGCTTGAGCTCGGTCGAGTTCAGCACCACCGCGCCCGGGCCGAGCACCCGCACGTGCCAATCGTCCTGCAGGATCAGGTTGACCTCCTGCCCGTTGGGCGCGACCGCGTCGACGGACAGCAGCGGGCGGGTCTCGATCTTGATCCGGCCGACCGTCGCCAGCCTGGTCCGGCCCTTCGTGTCCACGGCGAGGACCTTGCTGCCGGCGCGCAGCTCGCTGAGGTAGTTGGTCCGCTCGTTCGCTGACAGGGTGTAGGACATGATGGCGCCGGCGTTCACGCGGAACGGGCGGGTCGGCATGTAGGGCAGCGGGTGCGTCTCGCTGACGCACAGGATCATGCCCTTGGAGTGCGAGCCGACCAGGATGCCCTCGTCCTGCCGGAAGTACGTGCAGGTGTCCACGCACGCCCGCTCGCCCATGCCGACGTGGGTGACCTGGGTGATCTCCAGCTCGACCAGCTCGAGCTCCTGCGGCCGCACGTCCGCGGCCAGTTTCAGGCCGCTCGCGTCGCCGACCGCCTGCGGGGCCATCATCACGCCGTCGGAGCCGTGCTCCAGTACCCCGAAGATGATCTCGGCCTCGGTGACGTCGCCTGCGACCGTGACGATGCTGCCCTTCGCGCCGGCCGCGGCCGCGATCACGATCTCCAGCGGGATCTTCGTCGGGTCCCGGAACAGCAGGACGCTCCACGCCTGGGTCCGTGCCGCCTGGCAGGCCAGCTCCAGCGTGTCGGCGTCCACGATCTCCACGAACGAGCCGAACTCCACCTCGGGGTGGCGCTTGGCCAGCTCGGCCGGCTCACCATGGGTCAGCGGGTCGACGATCACGAGGTCAACCGCGCTCAGGTCCTCCGGCAGCGGTCGGTGCAGCGGCAGCAGCACCTTGCGCACGGTCGGCGGCAGCCCCTCCAGATCGGCGAGGTCGGCCGCGACGATGCCGTCCACCCGCTGGTGGACCGCCTCCTCCAGGATGGCCGCGCGGGCGTCGGTGATGGTGCGGATGTCCAGCCAGCAGAGCTTCACGATGACACTCCTCGTCTCGTTCGCTTTCAGACGGTCTCGTTTGCGGCTTCGGGTGGGCTCAGCGGGCGGCGGCGACCGGCTCGCGGCCGAGGACCAGCGACGGGGCGCCGGTGATCCGGGCGTGGATGAGGTCGGAGACGCTCCGGGTCGTTGCGGTCGGGTCGGCGGACTGGAAGATGCCGCGGCCCATCGCGACCCCGGCGGCGCCGCCCTCCAATGCCTCGGCGACGTAGGACAGCGTCTCGCTCAGGCGCCGCGGCGGGCCGCCGGCCACGATGACCGGCACCGGGCAGGCCGCGGTCAGGTCCGCCATCGCCGCCGCCGAGCCGACGTGCACCGTCTTGACGATGTCGGCGCCGAGGTCGGCGGCGAGGATCGCGGCGTGCGCGACGAGCTCAGGGTCGCGGGCGTCGCGGACCTGCGGCCCGCGCGGGTACATCATGGCCAGCAGCGGCACGTTCCACCGGTCGCAGGCGTCGGCGACCGAGCCAAGGTCGGCGACCTGCTGCCGCTCGTCCCGGGAGCCGAGGTTGACGTGCACACTGACCGCGTCGGCGCCCAGCCGCAACGCCTCCTCGACGCTGGCGACGAGGTACTTCGCGTCCGGGTCGGCGGCCTGCGCGGTGCTGGCGCTCAGGTGCACGATCAACGCGATGTCGCTGAACCGGCGCGGGTCGACCCGCCGGACGCTGCCCTTGTGCAGCACCACGGCGTCGGCGCCGCCGGTGGCGAGCTGGCCGACCAGGCCGTCGAGGGCGTCGTGGCGCACGATCGGGCCGTCGGTTACCGAGTGGTCCAGGGGCACGACCAGCAGTCGGTCGTCGTTGTGCCGGTACAGGTGCTGGAGCCGGACCTGCCGCCCGGCGGAGGTGTTGGTCGACATCATGGTCTTCCCTTCGGTCAGGCGGCGGTCGCCGAGCGGGCCGTCGCGTCGTCCCGGTCGAGCTCGAACTCGCGGTGCAGCAGCTCGACGCCGTCCAGGACGCGGTCGAGCGGCACGGCGACGGAGGTCCGCAGCTGTGAGGTGGAGATCCAGCTGGTCGTGATGCCGGCGGCGGACAGCGCGGCGAGCATCCTGGCCGTGTACTGCGGCCGGTTGAGCAGGCCCATGCCGACCACGGACAGCTTGCCGACGTGCTCCTCGACGACGACCCCGCCGCCGAGCGCCGCGGCGAAGCGGGCCAGGTCCGGGCGGACCCGCTCGGCGTCGTTGCGGCGGATCGTGAAGCCCATCCGGAACTCTTCCTCGTACGTGCCGGACCGGGCCACCAGGTCGACCGGGACGGCGTGCCCGGCGAGCAGGCCGAGCACCTCCGCCGCGAGGTCGCGCCCGGCGCCGCGGGTGTGCACCAGCACCCGGGCCACGTCCATGTCATGGGTCACGGCGACGATGACGCCCCGCGTCTCCAACACCTTCACGCCGGCACCTCCGGAGATGACCGAGCCGCGCCCGTCGGTGAGCGAGCTGCGGACATGGATTTCGATGCCTTCCATCGCGGCCAGCTCCACCGACCGTGAGTGCAGGACCCGCGCCCCGGCGAACGCCATCTCCGCCATCACCGCAACGTCGACCTCGGGCAGCACCCGAGCGACGGAGACGACCCTGGGGTCGGCTGAGTACACGCCGTCCACGTCGGTGTAGATCTCGCACCGGCGGGCGCCGAGCTCCGCGGCGAGCGCCACGGCCGTCGTGTCGGAGCCGCCGCGGCCGAGGGTGACGACGTCGTCGTCGGCACCGATGCCCTGGAACCCGGCGACCACGGCGACCTGGCCGTCGCGCAGCACCCGGCGCACCCGGTCGGTCTGCACGGCGGCGATCACGCCGGCCCCGTGCCGCCCTTCGGCCAGGACGCCCGCCTGGGCCGCGGTGAGCGACACGGCGGGGACGCCGATGTCGTGCAACGCGATCGCGAGCAGCGCCGCGGACGCGGACTCGCCGGTGGCAAGCAGCTGGTCGAGCTCCCGCGCCGGCGGCGCCGCGCCGTAGCCGGCGGCGGTGCGGATGAGCGTGTCGGTGAGGTCGCCCTGGGCCGAGACCACGACGGCGACAGGACCGCGCTCCTTCGCTATCCGGTCCGCCACCCGACGCACCCGTTCGAGGGTTGCCAGGGAGCTGCCGCCGTATTTCTGCACCACGATGTCCATGTCCCGATCCCCCCGTCCACGGCTTTCCGGAAATGCATTCAAACGCTTTTCCGGTACCGGCAGAACGGTACCGTCGAGTGGTCGGCGCTCCCACTACCCACATGGGTAGCCAGCCCTACCCGACCTTGCCCGAACCCCGCGGATCACGAGACCACGTGATGCCGTGCACGGTCCCGATCGGCATGCTCAGACAATGACTACCGTCACCGAATACTCCGATCACATCGTGATCGACCGGCACGCGCAGGACGTGCTGTTCCGGCAGGCGCGCACCGCCAACGCCTTCACCTCGGAGCCCGTGACCGACGAGCAGGTCCAGGCGCTCTACGACCTGGTCAAGTGGGCGCCGACGTCGTTCAACCAGCAGCCGCTGCGGGTGGTGCTGGTCCGCTCCGCCGAGGCTCGGGAGCGGCTGGGCACCATGATGATCGACAACAACCGGGCGAAGACCCTGGCCGCGCCGCTCACCGCGATCCTCGCCGCCGACACCGAGTTCCACCGGCACCTACCCACCCAGTTCCCGGTGTTTCCGCAGGCCAAGGACGTGCTTTTCGGCGACCCGACGGTCCGGGAGGAGTCGGCGCTGCTCAACGCCACGCTCCAGATCGCCTACTTCATCATCGGTGTCCGGGCGCTCGGGCTGGCCGCCGGACCGATGAGCGGGTTCGACAGCGCCGCGGTGACCAAGGAGTTCTTCCCCGACGGCACGGCCCGCGCGCTGGTCGTCGTCAACCTCGGCCGGCCGGCCGACGGCGCCCGGTGGGACCGGCTCGACCGGCTCGGCTACGAGCAGGTGTTCACCACCGCCTAAGGCGTCACCGCACCGCGGAACCGCCCCGACCGATCGCCGGTCGGGGCATTTCGCGACTTCTTCGAAATACGCTTCAACCACTTCCACCGCTCGGTCGAGTAGTTGTCCACCCGTAGGTGGCATGCCACGATTACATTCGCGCCGGAAAATCACGAGTCGAGCCTTGAGAGCTCCTCATCTGAATCGGCGCACCGCAGTTCTTCCGGAGGGGGAATACGGTATGCCTGAAATCATCGCCGACCTCGACCTGATATTCGGTGCGGACACACCCGCGTTCGCGCTGCTGCACCGGCCGGAATCGACCGGGGAGCACCGGCTCGACCTCCTGGTCGGTGACGTGACGACCGTGGACCGGCTCGCCGACCTGCCGCTGCCGGAGCTGACCGGCGGACCGCAGGTCCACGACGTGCTCGCGGTCGTGCCGTACCGGCAGATCGCCGAGCGCGGCTTCGCGCACCACGACGACGGCGCCCCGCTGCTCGCGCTGACCGTCCACGCGCAGGGCACGGTGACCCGGCAGGAGCTCGAGGACCGGGTCGGCGACGTCGACGTCACGCTCACCGGCGGCCGGTTTGACATCGACGACGATGCGTACGCGGCCCTCGTCGGCCGGATCCTGACGGACGAGATCGGCCGTGGCGAGGGCTCCAACTTCGTCATCAAGCGCTCGTTCACCGCCCAGGTCGACGGCTGGTCCACCGGCACCGCCCTGGCGATCTTCCGCCGGCTGCTGGCCCAGGAGCTCGGCGCCTACTGGACGTTCGTGGTGCACACCGGCACCCGCACCTTCATCGGCGCCACCCCGGAACGGCACGTCAGCGTCCAGGACGGCTCGGTGGTGATGAACCCGATCAGCGGCACCTACCGGTACGGCGCCGCCGGCCCGAACGTGCCGGAGGCGCTGCGCTTCCTCAGCGACCCCAAGGAGGCCGACGAGCTCTACATGGTCGTCGACGAGGAGCTCAAGATGATGGCCCGGGTCTGCGCCGAGGGCGGACGGGTGGTTGGGCCGTACCTGAAGGAGATGGCCCGGCTCGCCCACACCGAGTACTTCATCGAGGGCCGCAGCGACCGGGACGTGCGCGACATCATCCGGGAGACCATGTTCGCGCCGACCGTGACCGGCAGCCCGCTGGAGAGCGCGTTCCGGGTGATCAGCCGGTATGAGCCGACCGGTCGCGGCTACTACGGCGGCATCATGGCGCTGATCGGCAGGAACGCGGGCCGGCGCACGCTGGACTCGGCGATCCTCATCCGCACCGTGGACGTCGACCCGGCCGGGCGGCTCGACCTCGGCGTCGGCGCGACCCTGGTGCGGCACTCGGACGCGCGGTCCGAGGTGGAGGAGACCCGTACGAAGGCCGCCGCGATGCTCGCGACGCTCGGCGTCGGCACCGCGAACCACCGGCCCGGCGCGCACACCCCCGGCCGGCTGGGCGCCCACCTGGACGTGCGGCTGGCGCTGGCCGACCGCAACGTGACGCTGTCCCGCTTCTGGCTGGAGGCCAGGGGGGTCGGGGCCGCCGTGCCGGAGCTGGTCGGACGGCGGGTGCTGGTGGTCGACGCGGAGGACATGTTCACCGCGATGCTCGCCCAGCAGTTGTCCTCGCTCGGCCCCACGGTCGACATCCACGGGTTCGGCGGTGACTGGGAGACCGGCGGGTACGACGTCGTCGTCGTCGGCCCGGGCCCGGGTGACCCACGCGACCTGGGCGACCCGAAGATGGCCGCGTTGTGGACGGGCACCCGGCGGCTGCTGGAGGAACGGGTGCCGTTCCTGTCGGTGTGCCTGGGGCATCAGGTGCTTGCGCACCTGCTCGGGTTCGAGCTCGCCCGGCGGGACGTGCCCAACCAGGGCGTCCAGCGGGAGGTCGACTTTTTCGGCCGGGGGCTGCGGGTCGGGTTCTACAACACGTTCGAGGCGCGCTGCGCGCACGACGAGGTCGCTTCGCCGGTGGCCGGGGGTGCCGTGCGGGTCAGCCGTGACCGGGGTACCGGCGAGGTGTACGGGCTGCGCGGCCCGGCGTTCCGCTCGGTGCAGTTCCACCCCGAGTCGGTGCTGACCCAGGAGGGCCCGCGGATCCTGGCGGAGCTGCTGATGTCGCTGCCGATGTCGCTGCCGCAGCCGGCGGCGGTGTGAGGTGACGGCGGTGACCGGACTGACCGAAGAGATCCCCGTCGTGCGGACCGAGATCGACACGCTGGAGAGCCGCATGGACCGGGTGGACGTCGAGATCCTGACGCTGGTGAGGGAGCGGATCGCCCTGGCGGAGGCGTTGCGGGCGGCCCGGGCGGAGGCGGGCGGGACCCGCTTCGTGCACGAACGCGACCTCGCCGCGGTCCGCCGCTTCGCCGCGCTGGGGCCGGCCGGCGCCGACCTCGCCGCTACCCTGCTCCGGCTGTGCGGCTGAGCGCACGACGAGGCCGCCGGCGCCTCCCGCTTCGGTCTTTCGCGGGCGGCACCGGCGGCCTTTGGCTGTGCGATCTACGGTGGCGTGCGATCCACGCTCTAGTTGGAGCGGCGGAACCCGCTCGGCAGGAACGGGATGAGCACCACGGCGACCGTGACGTGCAGCAGCAGCAGGCCGATCCGGTTGCCGGTGGTGATGCCCTCACCGGACAGGGGGCCGCCGACGGACAGCAGCAGCACGACCGCGGCGATGATCGTCCAGATCAGCCGCGCCCTGGCGGTGATCTTCTCCAGCAGCGCGAGCAGGCCCCAGGCGACCAGCGAGACGATCGCCACCAGCACGAAGACGAACCCCGCGTTGACGTCGGAGGACTGCTGCCCGTTCATGGCAGGGGTCTTCACCGCGTCGAGAACGGCTGACTCCACGAGGAACACCAGCATCGCGGCGGCCGCGGCCACCGCGACCACGATGAGGCGGCCCTTCCACTTCCCCTGCGCAGTGCTGCCGGGCGTGACCTCGGTCGAGGCGGTCATGTGGTCTACCTCCGTGACGGGGACCGGCAACGCCGGTCGACTTCCGAAATTGTTGGTGCGACTCATTAGTGGTAGAACTATACTATCAACGATAGTGGAGCTAGTCAACTATGGAGAGACCGGTGCTATTCTTGCGACCATGGAGCGCACAGCAGACGACGTGGCGATGTTGGACGAGCTGGCCCGCCGGTTGATGTCCGTGTCGATCTGGACCGGGCGCTACCTGGACACCCACTTCGACCGCCTCGGCCTGACCCCGGCGGGCGCCCGTGCACTGCTGCAACTCGACCCCGACCGCGCTGTGCCGACCCGGGTCCTGGCGGAGCGGCTGTGCTGCGACCCGTCCAACGTCACCTCGTTCGTCGACCGGCTCGAGGAGTCCAAGCTCATCGAGCGCCGCACCGACCCCGACGACCGGCGGGTCAAGACGCTCGTCGTCACTGAGGCCGGCCGGCGGGTCAGGCAGGAGATGGCCGACATCATCGCCACGACCCCGCCGTCACTGCTGGCCCTCACCCCCGACGAGCAGCGCACCATGCGCGACCTGCTCAACAAGGCATGGGCCGCCTGCGAGTCGCACGACACCAGACTCCGCGGCGCCCGCCGCGGCTGACCCACCCCGCCGCCGGCCGACCCGGACATCCCCCGCCCACCGACCCGCACCGCAGACGACCCGTTCGCCAGGAGGATCGCATGGCCGCGTTCAGCGAAGCACACCTCGCCTACCTGCAGGGACCGGCCGGCCTCGGCCGGATCGCCACCGTCGGACCCGACGGCATGCCGCACGTGACCCCCGTCGGCTGGAAGGTCGACCCGGAGGCCGGGGTCATCGAGATCAGCGGGATGAACTTCGCCACCACCAAGAAATTCCGGGACGTGGCCCGCACCGGCCGCGCGGCGATCGTCATCGACGACGTCCGGCCGCCGTGGCGCCCCCGCGGCATCGAGATCCGCGGCACCGCCGAGGCCATCGACGACGGCTCACCCCGGATCCGGATCCACCCGCAGCGCATCGTCGCCTGGGGGCTCGACGAGGCCTAACCTGTGCGTATGGCTGACGCGGACGACGTCCGGCGGCTCGCCCTGGCACTGCCGCACGTGGTCGAGATCGAGAGCCGGTGCTTCGACTTCGTCGACGGCCAGGACGTCATCGTGGTCAGCTTCCCCCTCAGCGCCCGCATCACCTGCCCGGCCCGCACCGAGTGCACCCGCTCACAGCAGCGTCGACGATAGTTGACGCTACGACCCCGCCACCTGCACGAAGCCCTCCACGACGCCCGCGCCGAGCAGCACACCGACGCCTGGAAACAGACCTACCGCGCCCGCGCCGGGATCGAAGGCACCATCCACCAGGCCACCGCAACCACTGGCATCCACCAAGCCCGATACGTCGGCCTCGGCAAAGTCGACCTCGAACACGCCTTCGCCGCCACCGCGGTCAACCTCATCCGCCTCCACGCCTGGTGGACTGGCACACCCATACAACGCACCCGAACAACCCGTCTGAGCAGGCTCGATCTCACCCTCGCCGCATAGACAGAATTAGGCAACAGAGTCGCACAGGGTCGTTGCCGGGTCCAGCCGAGCTTTCGCTCCCGCGGCACCTGCCACGTCTGCGTCGCCGAGTACCGCAACCACGGTCACCCGCTCGATCACGTCCGCGACCCGGGCCAGGGTCCACATGTCGGTGGCGAAGCCGTGGGCCTTCGGCCCAGCCAGCAACGCCGCCTCCACCTGTCCGATCTGCTCGTCGGACAGCCGTGGTCTGCGTCCCAGCCGTACCGCACCGACCAACGCGTCCCGCCCGCCGGACGGCCAAGCGTGGTACCACCGTGACGCGGCCTGCGCCGTGACACCCAACGCGTTGACCACGTCGACCTGCCGGCAGCCGGTCTCGAACATGTCCACCGCCCGCATCCGCTGTTCCCCCCAACGCATCCACGTCACGAACGACACCGCGACGCGCACCGGCCGACCGGGGTGAAGCAGTGAGCCTTTTCCAACCTCATCCGTGCTGGTCTCCGACCTGTTGAAGGACGAGGATCGCGGCGGTCAGGGCGGTCGCGCGCTGCGGGCGGTTGCGGACAGTATTTCTGCCAACGGCTGGCGGTCACCGACGCTGGCTGGGTTTCCCGAGTGCCGGTGAGCGTTAGTTGCAGTCCAGCTGCTGCAGTGCGGTAACCGCCCATTGCTTGTGGATCGGGCTCGTACAGACGGTGAGGAATCGTCGCACCGCAGCGGCAACGCGCTCACGGTGGCCTTCGAGCCCTGCATCTTGCACCAGAATCACCGCCACGGCGAGGGCGGATTTACGCACTATGGGGTCCGGATCGTAGAAGAAGGGCCCGACGGCGTCTAACGCCTGTGGCCGGACCTGCCGGACCGCATGCCATGGTGAGTCCGGGTCTTCGATCGGCGAGAAACCGGCGAGCTCGACGAAGTGGCGGACACTCGCGTCATTTGCCGATCGGAGCGCTGCTGCCAGCCACGCAAGCAGGTGCGCCCGCAACGGCAGCAGCCTGCTGTCCGAGCTGGACCTGAGCACAACGTCAGGCAGCGGTTCCGTCAGGAGCGCGGCCACATATCGAACCGCCGGCGCCGTTGCCGGGTGCACGTTCGGGTGCTCTGTCACTAGGTCGTGCATGAGGTGCCAGAGTCCCGCTTCCACGAGTGGCAGGTTGTCGGATGCCAACCCTCGAAGCCGGACGGCCGAGTCCAGCGGAGGCCAGCCTTTGGCGATGTCGTCCCAGTTCTCGAAGCTGCGCCAGTCGGTCTCTTCGAGGATGCTCCGTGATGCAGCGAACCCGTCGGCCACCTGCGTACTGTGTCAGCTCGCGGCCACGTTTTCGACCCCGAAGACCACGTGCGGCAACAGTGAGACATCTTCATCCTGTGTAGCGACTGCTCTCGACGCGGTGTAGGGCGAGGATGGCCTGCACGATGGCGGTGGCGCGGCGTGGGCAGCAGCGGAGCTTCGTCAGGATCTTCCAGGTCTTGAGCGTGGCGATCGCGCGTTCGCCGCAGGCCCGGATCTTTGCGTGGGTCTTGTTTACCGCTTTCTGCCGGCGTGACAGCTTGGGCCTGTGGCGGTGGCGCTTGAACGGCGTGCGTACCGTCCCGCCGGCACCCTGGTAGCCCTTGTCGGCGAACGCCATCACGCCAGCGCCGGTCAGCGCGTCGATGATGCCGTGGGTGCGAGCGGCGGTCAGGTCGTGTGCCGCGCCTGGCACCGCGGGTGACGCCCACATGAGACGCCCGGCGGCGTCCGCGATGACCTGGACGTTCACGCCGTGTCGTCGGTGTTTGCCGGAGTAGTACGGCCGCTGGTCGGCGACTCGGTCGATCGGGATGAGTGTGCCGTCCAGGATGACGTACGGCAGCTGGCGAATCCGGGCCATGGCCGTGGTCAGGTCACCGGCGGTTGCGGCGAGCAAGGTGATGACTTCCTGCACGTATCGCCAGGCGGTTGCGACGCCGACGTCGAATCCGGCGGCAAGGCGGGTGTAGGTGTCGCCGTTGCGCAGGTGTGCCAGGGCGAGCAGCGCCTGCCGGCCTGGGTTGAGACGCCGCCACCGGGATCGGTGCTGGCTTCGGTGCCGGCGGATACGGTCGGCGAGGTTGTGCAGGGTCCGGCTGGACAGCGGGATCGTAGCGGGGTAAGACAGCACAGCGAGGCTCCGGTCGGGGCATCGGATCTTGGTCGACTGCTGTCCTACCTGGAGCCTTGCCCTCATTGATGCCCGGGTCCGTTGCACCCACCTCGAGCTGCAAGGTCAGCTTGGAAATGGCTCAGTCATGCCCCTGATTGTTTTACGCGCCAACCCGATCGACCGACAACGACTCACCGAGAACCCGAAAGATCTTTAAAAGACGAATCCCCGGGCTTCGTAGGCCATGACGTCGTGAACGTCGATGTAATCGCACTCGCCGGTGCTGAGGTCGACTCGCACCGGCACATTGCCGCCGAGTCTTTCCGATTCGTCACCGCCATCGAGCGACGCCACGGAGTCGTAGGGAACGATCAGAATCGAACCGTCGATGAACGCACGATCAGGCATCGTACGCACTGCGTGCTGCTCGGCCCAGCCCTGCACCTCTTCTTCGAGAAATGCAGCTGCGGCCGCAAGGCCCTCTTCCCGACTCAGCATGTCAACCCTAATCCAGCTTGAAGACGATGTAGCTGATGTTTGGCCTGGCGAGATGGTAACGAGCCGCGCCGAGCTGATAGTCGCTGAGGACTACCCGGCCACGGTACGGCTCTGGTTCATGCCAGCCGGTCTACGCCAAGGAGTCCAGATCCTCGCGGTCGGCGCACTCATCGGCGCCGCCTACTGCACCCACCACACCATCCAGACCCGACGACGCCGCACCCGCCCAATCAACCCACTCACCGCCGGCCGCCCGACGTGATCATGGGCGTACCTGGGTATCACGAACGCGTTCGCGTTGCTGCGACTGCTGCCGGGCAATGCCCGGGACAAGGATGCGGAGATCCTCGCCCTGCGGCACCAGCTCGCGGTGCTGCACCGCCAGCTCGGCGGGCCCGTAGCGCTTCGAGGAGGTCGTCGATGCGGGTGTAGCTGTCGATCAGTGCCCGCCGGACGACGCTCGCCGCGCCGTGGCGCTGTGGCCAACCTGTCCGGCGCGGCGGTCCCGTACCGGCCGGCGAGGTCCTGCTCGCCAGCGGCGACCTCACCGGCGGCCACCTGCCCGCCGACACTGCCGTCTGGCTGCGGTAGAGCCGCCCTGTCAGGGGGCATCCCGGGCGCGGCGGGTCGCATATGCTGCCCGCCGTGCCGTTTCACATGCCGGTGCCGGAGAGCGAGCCGGTCGACCTCTTCACCGAGCTGCGCCGGCTGGCCAACGACGCCGACCGGGGCGACTGGCCCGCCGTCGCGGCGTTCCTCGGCGGCCTGCGCACCCTCGACGACCTGTCGGTGGCGTGCCGTCAGGTGGAGGACCGCCTGACCGACCAGTTGCTGGAGCGGGTGCCGCCCACCGACCCGTCGTGGTTGCTCGCGCAGACGCTGCTGGGCGTCCGCACCGTGCTGCGGGGTTGGAGCATCCGGGGCAGCGGTTGGGCCCGCAACGTGACCAGGCAGCAGTGGGCCGGCTTCCACGAGCATCTCAACCGGGCCGAGCAGATCCTCATCGAGGTCACCGCGCGCCAGCCGGAGCAGGGCTACGCCTGGCTGGAGCGGATGATCATCTGCCGGGGTATCTCGCTCGGTCACGACGAGGCCCGGCGGCGCTACGACCGGCTCGGCGTGCACCACCCGCACGCGTACATCGCCGGCTACCACCTCATCCAGCAGCTCCAGCCGAAGTGGGGCGGGTCGTGGGAGAAGGTGGCCGAGTTCTCCGCCGAGCTGGTGCGCACCGCGCCGCCGGGGTCGGTCGGGCTGCTGACGGTCGTCGCCGGGCACATGGAGCGCTTCGGCGCCGCCGACAACGACGCCGCGGGCACGGCGCTGCTGCGGGACCCCGCGGTCGTCGCGCAGATCCACGCTGTCGCCGACCTGACCGTCAGGCACCCAGCGTTCCAACCCGGCTACCGGTACTACACCGCGCACGACTGGTTCGCGATGCTGTTCTCGCTCATCGGCGACCACGCCGCCGCGGCACCGCACTTCCGGGCCCTCGCCGGGCGGCGCACCCCGCTCTGGGCGGAGTACTTCGACAACGCGGGGACCGCGTACGCCAACCTCCGTGACCGCGCGCTGGCCAGAGGCTGATCCCATGCTGCACCGCACCGACGTCGACGGCGTTGCGACCCTGCTCGCGCCGGGCTCCGGCCCGATGACCGCCGGTCTGACCTTCCGGGTCGGCCTGGCCGACGAGGGTGCCGCCCGGATCGGCATCACACACCTCGTCGAGCACCTCGCCCTGCACCGGCACGGCGTCGCCGACTACCACTACAACGGCGCCACCGGAAGCGTCGTCACGCACTTCCACATGCAGGGCAGCGAGAGCGACATCGTCACGTACCTGGAGATGCTCTGCGACTCCCTTGCGAACCTGCCGGTGCAGCGGCTGGAGACCGAGAAGGCGATCCTGCGCACCGAGGCTGCCGGTCGGGGCGGCGGCGTTAACCGGATGCTGCCGATGTGGCGGTACGGCGCACAGCACTACGGCCTGGTCAGCTACCCCGAGTGGGGCATCGACCGGCTCGGCCCCGACGACGTGCAGGCCTGGGCAAGCGCCTGGTTCACCCGGGCGAACGCCGTGCTGTGGATCTCCGGCGACCGGATTCCGCCGGGCCTGCGGCTACGCCTGCCGGCCGGGACGCTGCGCCCGGTGCCGGTCGCCTCGACGATCCTGCCGCCGACCCCGGCGTACTTCAATGGCGCCGCCGGCGGTGTCGTCTTCGACGGCATCACGCGGCGGCACCCGGCCGGTTCGGTGTTCGCCCTGATGCTGGAGCGGGAGTTGTTCCGGTCGCTGCGGCAGGAAAGCGGCCTGTCGTATGCGGCGAGCGCCGCGTACGACCCGCGCGGCGACGGCTTCGCGGTCGTCACCGCGTTCGCCGACGCGCTGCCGGAGAAGCAGGGCGCGGTTGTCGGCGGTTTCGTCGACGTCCTCGCCGGGTTCCGGGTCGGCCGGATCCTCCAGACCGAGCTCGACGCGGTCCGCGCGAAATGCGACGAGGCGCTGCGCCACCGCGACGCGGCCGCGGACCGGCTGCCGGGACTTGCCACCGACCTGCTCACCGGGGCGCGGCTGCGCAGCCTGGACGAGCTGCGCGCCTCGCTGCACGCCGTCACCCTCGCCGACGTGCACGCCGCCGCCCTGCAGGTCCTCGGCTCGGGGCTGCTGCAGGTGCCGCCAGGCAGCCGCGCCGACTGGGCCGGGTTCGTGGCGGCGCCGACGACGTCGACGGACGCGATACCCGGGCACACGTACCGGGCGGTCGACGGCTCCGGCGCGGCGCTCGTCCTCGGCGCCGACGGGGTCAGCGTCGTGGACGGCGAGTGCCGGGCCACGGTCCGCTACCGCTCCTGCGCGGTGGTGCACGCGTGGCCGGACGGCGCGCGGCAGCTGATCGGCCTGGACGGCATCGCGGTGCTGGTCGAGCCGGCACTTTTCGCCGCGCCCGCGGACACCACCGCTCGCATCGACCGGTCCGTGGACCCGTCGATCGTCCTGCCGATGCCGGCCCGCAACCCGAGCGACATCCCGCGGCCGGCGCCGGCACCCTCCAGCGGCGGGTTCCCGTCGTCCACCGGCCCGATCCCGGGGACCGCCGGCGTGCTCCCGCCCATCGCCGTGCTCCCGCCCGGCGGCTCGTTCCCGCCCGTGACCGGGACGTTCCCGCCGTTCACCGGTCCGCGGCCGCCTTCCGGCGGCACGTTTCCGCCGTCCAACTGAGCGTTGTCCGCCGACGACCACGGCCTTGCGCTTGCCGAAACCCATCCGCCCTGGTGAGGCCGGTGTGGGGTGTCGGAGATGTTGACCGGTTGCTGGGCCTGGGTGTAGCTGGTGATCGATGCGGCATGATGGGCTGCCACGTTGCTGGGACTGGCGTACCTGGCTGTGACGAACGCGTTCACGGTGCTGCGCCTGCTGCCGAAAAAAGGCCAGCTGAGCTGGCCTTCAGCAAGGTCGGGACGGCGGGATTCGAACCCACGACCCCTTGACCCCCAGGGCCGGCGCGTCAAGCGTTTCTGCACGTCAAACGCGGTATGCAGCCCCTGCTGACGTGTCAAGACGCGCCGATCGTGCGGCACCGCGCTGGACGCGTGGTCCCCAGCTGGTCCCCGGACGCAGGTGCCACCGCGGGGTTCTGCCCTCTCCACCAGGCTGCCAGGACGACCATGTCTTCTGACTACGTCGGCGGTCTCCGCGCCGTTGATGCATATCTGCCTGGTGCCCGCTTACCCTCGGTGGCCTTTGATGTTGCGCCCCTAGGGTGATGGGCCGCCCCCGTTTGCCGGCCCGTCACCCTGGCGCACGTCTTCCTTGGCAAAGTGCCGATACCTGGTATCAGCATCGCCGGACGTCCCTTACGATCGCCGGACGTGGTGGTAACCGCCAGGTCAATGGGCGGCAGTTGACCGGCAACTTCGCCCGTTGGCATCATGGGCACGGCATCGGTCAGGGCCGATGCACTGGTCCTCACCCAGCAGGTGTTGGGGCTTCTACGGAAAGGATCGGATGTTCAGCGCGCAGGTACGGGCCCACCGCCAGCGGCTAGGTATGACGCAGGAAGACCTGGCAGCCAATACAGGCGTGAGCGTGCGCACCATCCGTAACCTCGAAGCCGGCCAGACCGGCCGCGCCCGGCCTGGAACGGTACGACTGCTGGCCGACGCGTTCGCGCTTGCCGGCGCCGAACGGGACCGGTTCTGCCGGTCCGCGCTCGACGGCACCGACCAGCAGCCCGCAGACAAGGCCCCGACGAGCGCCGCCGGCACTCCCCCAGCGCACGGACGACCCGTTCCGGCGCAGTTGCCCGCAGACGTGGCCGGATTCGTCGGCCGTACCGACCAGCTGCGGCAGCTCACCAAGCTGCTCGACGACCATGACCGGCCGGCCGCGGTGGTGATCTCCGCGATCGCCGGCACGGCCGGCGTGGGCAAGACCGCCCTCGCGGTGCACTGGGCACACCAGACCCTCGACCGGTTCCCCGACGGGCAGCTGTATGTCAACCTGCGCGGCTATGACCCCGACCAGCCCGCCACCCCCGCCGAGGTGCTGGCCCGGTTCCTCACCGCCCTCGGGGTGCCCGGCACCGACATCCCCGCCGACCTCGACGAACGCGCCGCCCGCTACCGCACCGAGCTCACCGGCCGACGCCTGCTCATCGCGCTCGACAACGCCGCCACCGTCGACCAGGTCCGTCCCCTGCTACCCGGAACCGGTTCCTGCCTGGTCCTGGTGACCAGCCGCGACAGCCTCGCCGGACTAGTCGCCGTCAACGGCGCCCACCGCCTCGACCTCGACCTACTCCTCCCAGCCGACGCGATCACGTTGCTGCGCCGGCTCATCGGCCACCGCGTCGACGCCGACCCCGACGCCGCGGCCACCCTCGCCACCCAATGCGCCCATCTACCTTTGGCGCTGCGGGTCGCCGCCGAACTCGCCGTCGCCCGCCCCACCACCCCCCTGGCCGACCTGGTCATCGAACTGGCCGACCAACAGCACCGCCTGGACCTGCTCGACGCCGACGGCGACCCCCGCGCCGCCGTCACGGCGGTGTTCTCCTGGTCGATGCGCCACCTACCGGTCGACGCCGCCCGCACCTTCCGGCTGCTGGGCCTGCACCCCGGCCCCGACATCGACGCCTACACCACCGCTGCGCTCACCGACACCAGCCTGTCGCAGGCTCGCCTCGCCCTCGACCGGCTCGCCCGGGCCCACCTCGTGCATCCCACCGGCCCGGCCAGGTACGGCATGCACGACCTGCTACGCGCCTACGCCACCACCCTCGCCACCGCGCACGACTCCGACGCCGACCGCCGGGCGGCGTCGACCCGACTGTTCGACTACTACCTGGTCACCGCCGCGGCCGCCACGCAACAGCTGCGCCTCGTCGATGCCCACGGCCGGCCCGGCACCGCTCCGCCGGCCACCACCCCGACCCCGGAACTGGCCGACCCCGGCACCGCCCGGCGGTGGCTGGACACCGAACGGCCCTGCCTGGTGGCCGCTGCCGCGCACACCGCCACCCACGGCTGGCCCGCCCACGCCGTGCGGCTGTCGATGACCCTGTACCGCTATCTCGAGGGCGGCCACTACATCGACGCGCTCACCATCCACGCACACGCCCTCGACGCCGCCCTGCAAGCTGGTGATCCGGCCGGGCAGGCCCACGCGCAGCTCGGCCTCGGCGGCATAAACATTCGCCTCGGCCGGCTGGAGTTGGCCACGGAGCATCTCGTCCAGGCGTCAGTGCTGTTCCGGCAAGCCGGCGACCTGATCGGCCAAGCCCGCGTGCTGACGAACCTCGGCGTCGTCGAGGACCACCGAGGCTTCTACCAGGCCGCCGCCGACCGCCTCGAGCAGGCGCTGGCCCTGTACCGGCAGACCTGCCACACAATCGGCGAAGCCATGGCTCTGCACAACCTCGGCGTCGCAGAGGACCACCTGGGCCGTCATCAGGCCGCCGCCGACCGCCTCGAGCAGGCGCTGGCCCTGTACCGACGGCTCGGCTACCCCCGCGAAGAAGCCATGGCGCTGCACAACCTCGGCCTCGCTGAGATGGGGCTGGGCCGCTACCAGGAAGCCGCCGACCGCCAGGAGCAGGCGCTGGCCCTGCTCCGACAGCTCGGCTACCCGCGCGGGGAAGCCTGGGCGCTGTATGGCCTCGGTAGCGTCCAGACCCGCCTCGGCCAGCCTGACCAGGCCATCGCGCTCCACAAGCAGGCCCTCACCCTCTTCCGGGAGTCAGGTGAGCGCGGCGGCGAAATCCGAGCGCTCAACGGCCTGGGCGAAGCCACCCTCGCCGCCGGCCGCCCTGCCGACGCGCTGACCCACCACACCGCCGCCCTGAGCACCAGCGTTATCCCCGATCAGCAGGCCCGCGCCCATACCGGGGCCGGCCGCGCCCACCACATTCTCGGCGACCTCGTCCGCGCCCGGCACCACTATGAACACGCCCTGGCCCTGCACACCCGCCTCGGATCCCCGGATGCCCACGACGTTGGGGCATACCTCATCGCCCTCGACGCGTCACCTGACACCGGCCACGACCAACACGATTGACGGACCCTCTTCTGCTCAGGTTGATCGCCAGCGGCTCGAGGGCGGCGCCCGAGGTTCGATGCCGTTACGGATGGACGACTTCAGCGCTTTGCGTCCCTAGTATCGGCAGGGTGCCGTCCTGGACGTGAAGGTCGGGAATTCCCGGCAGGCAAATGGACGAGGGGGTAGTCACCGGCCCAACGGAACCTCGGCACTCGGTCCGTCCCATGAGGATCACAACCTGGCATGCACACATGTAGGCATCTAACGCATGCGCGGGCCGAAGATTCAAAATACGATCCGCCGTGCTCCGAAACCGAGGAAGCCGAGCTGGGCAAGTAATCGCTCTGATTCCTTGACCACCGGTCAAGATGCGCTACGCGAACCGAACTTGACCGATCTGGTCCCCAGGACGCCAAAATGGGCCGACCCTAGAAGTGGATCAGCCCTCTGACCTGCGTCGAGACGGCGGGATTCGAACCCACGACCCCTTGACCCCCAGATTAACACGGCTGCGTGTTGGCCAGTGTTGCGTCATCCTGCCGCGTCCGCCAGGAGTTGATCTCCGCTGTGAGCGCGTTGTTGGCGCACTCCAATCAAGTACCGTTCGTGATGTTGCGTCCACGTCGGACTTGCACATCACCGTCACAGGCCCTTCGGGCCACGCGCGGCCTGGGATGCACCAGGAAGAACTTGTCGGTCGACAGCGCGCGGCGGATCTGCGTGTCTTCGAGCGTCACGTGATCGGGTTCTGCACCGGCAGGGACCTTGATTTCGTAGAACTGCCGCAGGTCGTCGATGGCGTCGGCGTCAACGCCGTGTTGCGCGCAGATCGACCATGTCGTGCGCGTCGCTCCCAAGTACCTGCGCACGAGGTCGAGACCGAGGGTCTCCTTCTCTAGATCCTGTACCGTGCCAATACTCGACGCACCCCGGCGTGAGCTGCTGTTTCGCGGCAGCGAGGCAGGATGGCAGGCGTGTTGGTGCGGGTGCTGTACCTGAGCGTTGTGCGGGTGTTCGGCTGGCTGCCGCAGGCTGTGCGGAGTGAGTCCGCGATGGTCGCGGAGCTCAAGCTTGCCTCGATCTTGCCAACGCTCAATGCAACGGAGCCCGTCGAGCACGCACGACTCCGCCTCGACCCCTGGTGACGCGGCGCGGTCGCCGGATCACCGCGACGGCGACGGCGACGCCCCGCTGCCGCCCGCGCAGGGCCCGGGGCACTTCGTGAACACGATGGCCCGGAACTCCAGCACCGTCTGGGAGCCCTGCGACAACGCGTCCAGCCCGCCGCCGCCACGGGTCTGGATGAACCCTCCGGGCTCGAAGGTGAGCTCGACGACGTTGCGAAGCCCGGCCGGGGCGGAAGGCTTCCGCCCCGGCAGGGCCCAGCTGCCGACCGCGTCGATCCGGTCCCGGCTCCTGTCGAAACCGGGGGTCAGCGCGCTCTGGAAATCGAGGAAGTACTCCGGCGGCACGTTCGTCCCCTGCATCGTGCCGTCGGCGGCGAACACGAAGGTGGCGTCCCGGGCCGCGTTGCGCCAAGCGCCGACGACCATCTCCGGGGTGACGTCCACGGCCAGGGCCGGGGTCCGGCCCGGCCGCGGGTCGACAGTCTGACTCCCACAGGCCATCAGTACCAGCGCCACCAGCGCGAACGCCACCTTTCGCATCGACTGTCCTTCCGTGCCACTAGAGGAAGTTCTTCGCCACTTTCAGCCCGGCGTAGATCGCGGCCTGCCCGAACGGATCGCGCTTGTTCGGGTCGCCCCAGGGGACACCGTCTCGCGTGCCGACGTGCACGGTTGGCTGGTTGTCCGTGGTGAAGGGTTCGCGCCAGCGCACGGATTGCTGCAGCCAGTGCTCGCCCGGTTTGGCGTCATGGCCGTCGCCGGCCGACTGGTCAAGACCGTAATCCGCCACTTTGCCCTTGTCGAGTTTGGCGGAGTTCATGGTACTGGCGTTCGTCAGGTGGAACTCGACCACCGGGCCGCCGTTCGCGTCCTTGCCGACGACCTGCCACGTCAGGTCGTAGGACCCGAGGAATGACGCCGCTTCCTGCATCCCCTGCTCCCCGAGCGTATAGATGCTCATGGCGGTGTTGTACGCATTCCATTCGCGCTCTTCCGGCGTGAACCTGGCGAGATGGAAGTCCGTGGTCTTCTGGCCGTACAACTTCCCGGCGGCCAGTTCCGAAGCGATGATCTGCCGTGCCACGTCGATCGTGTAGAGCTCCTGGATCTCCTCCGTGAACCGGTCACCGTCCTGGAAGTACTCGGTCGTCGAGCATGCCTTCGACTCGTCCTCGCAACCGGCGATCTCGTTCTGCACCCATTCGACGCCCAGGTCGTAGGCCGTCTTGTTGTTCTTCGGACGGCAGTACTCGGGGGTCGCGCTGGAGCACTTCGGCTTCGGGTTCCCGGGAGGCGCCGCGGGCGGCGGACCCTGTGGGTTCATCATTTCGTCCTGGCTGTTGGGGTTGGTGCCGTTGGGGTCCGACTCCACCAGCGGGCTGCTCCCCGAATACCCGTACCCGTTCATCTGCTCCGGGTTGTCGACGTCCAGCACCGGGTCGGGTGAGATGAACCGCCCGATCACCGGGTCGTACTCGCGGGCGGAGAGGTGGACCAGGCCGCCGGCGTCGACGGTGCCGCCGAGGAAGCCCCGGTCGTCCGGCCACGCGGCCGGCGCGGCGCCGCGGACACCGCCGTAGGGCAGGGTGCGCCGCCAGGTGATGGCGCCGGTGGTCGCGTCGATCGCGCAGCTGTTGGTGTTGTGCGGGTCGGCGACCGTCCAGCTCAACGCCGACGGCGTCCGGGTGGCGATGCCGTATCCGGCGAACGTGTAGTACCGCGTGCCGGTGACGACCCGGGTCGCGAGGTCCAGCCGCAGCTGCATCGTCCCGAGGTACAGCGTCGTCGCGCCGGGTTCCTTGCGCAGCAGCCGGTTGCCCGAGGCGTCGTAGACGAATGTGGTGCCCGGGCCGCCGTCGCTGGAGTACTTCGCCAACTGCGCGTCGGTGTTCCACTGGAACGACTCCGACTTCGCCGGGTTCTGCCGGGTCAGCAGCGCACCCCGCTCGTCGTAGGTGTAGTCGGTCGTCGTCGCGGCGCTGCCCTGGTCGATGGAGCGCAGCGTGTGCGGCTTGGGCTGCCCGGTGCCCGCGTAGTGGTAGTTCGTTGTGACACCGGGCCCGGCGACCGGGTAGTTCGTCTCGGTGAGGCGGCCACCGCCCGCGTCGAACGTCCACGCCTGGTGGTACGGGGCGGGTCCGCCGACCCCGGTCGAGGCCGCACCGTTCTGGCACCGGGTCCAGTCGGTGGTGGCCGTGCTCCACGCCTCGGTGAGGTGCCGCGACCCGTCGTAGAGGAAGCACTGCGTGTCGACCGGGCCGCCGGCGGGCGTGTCGGCGATCGCGAGGACGTTGCCGGCGTCGTCGTACTTGTAGTGCTGGTCCAGGTCAACCGCGGCGATGTCCTGGCGGTCCAGGCGGATGCCGGTCTGCCGGTTGGTGCCCCGCTCCCAGCTGAAGGTCAGCCACGCCTTCTTCCCGGTGCCGTTCCACAGCATCATCCGCAGCAGCTCACCGGTGTCGGCGTAGCTCGTCGGGTTCTCCTCGTTGCTGACCACGTAGGAGTTGAGGCCGGTCATGGACAGCGGCCGCTGCAGGTTGTCGTAGCCGAAGACCAGGTTCTCGGCCGGCAGGCCACCCGCGGCCGGCATGCCGATCCCCTGCACGCTGTCGTCGGTGTTGTACGTGGAGACGAAGTCGTACGTCCTGGCCAGTTCCGTGCCGGCGTCGGCCGGGATGGTGTAGGTCGTCTTCGTGACCCGGTACAGGTTGTCGCGCTGCGGATAGGTGATCGTGTACGCGGCACTGCCGACGTACCGGACCGTCCCCGCGACCTGTCCCTTGTAGAAGCTGTCGTAGATGGTCGCGGTCTGCTTGACGGATCCGGTGACGCCGATCTTGCCGAGCCAGGTCTCCGTCAGGCGGCCCAGCTTGTCGTAGACGTTCGAGGTCAGGACGTGCCGGGCGTCCTCCACGGTCGCGATCCGGTTGAGCTTGTCATACGTGAACTTCGTCGTGCCGGCGTCGGGGTCGTCGGTCCGGATCAGGTTGCCGCGGGGGTCGTAGGTGTAGCTCCAGACGTTGCCGAGCACGTCGGTCATCGACGCGACCTTGCCGTTCTGGCCGAAGGAGTACTGGGTCGTCTTCGACGGCCCGGACGCCGTGTGCCCGGCGTACTCGATGAGTTCGGTGGTGTGGCCCCGGGCGTCGACCACGCTCGTACGCGGCACCCCGCCCATCGGCGGCACCGTGCTGGTCCGGGCACCGTCGTAGCTCGTCGTCGTGCGCCACTTCTCGTCGCCGGCGACGGTGAAGATGTCGGCCGTCTCCCGGTCGGCGCCGTCGTAGCGGTGCTTGTGCGCGCCGTTCGTCGACCCCTCCGGGACGGTCAGCAGCAGGTCACCGGCGACGCCCTGCACCGAGTAGGGCTCGGTCTGGGTCTCCACCTTGCCGTTGCGGTAGACGGTGTCGATGAGCAGCAGCGTGTTGTTCGCACCCGCGGACTGCATCTGGCGCACCCGCAGCTGGCTGTCAAGCAGCTGGTAGGTCGTGACGTACGTGCCGTCGTTGCGCACCTTCGCGGTCGAGATGACGCTCGGCTTGTCGGCGCGCAGCAGGTAGCTGTACTTCGTGTTCGGCGTGTCCGGGTACAGCGACCTGGGCCGGGTCGGCAGCCAGACGCTGATCAGCCGCCCCAGCGGGTCGTACGCCAGGTCGGTGCGCTTGCCGTTGACGTCGATGACCGCCGTCGCCTGCCCGAACGCCCGGGACGTGTCGGTGGCCGTGCTCTGCAGCATCGGGTTCTTGACCGTGGTCCGGACGCCGAACCCGTCGCTGTAGACGTAGGCGTTCTCGGTGACCGACCCGCCCGGGTCGGTGACGGTGAGCTGCCGGCCGTACTCGTTGTAGGTCATGGTGGTGGCCAGATACCTGGTGCCCGTCGCGTCGACCGTGTCCAGTGACTCCGACGTGGTGATGTCGCCCTTGCCGGGGGCGGCGCCGTAGGCGAGGCCGTCGAAGGTGTTGCGGTCGGAGCTCATCAGCTGGGTCGCGCGGTCGGTGACCGACGCGCACTTGACCGAGAACTTCTCGGTCAGTTTCGGCAGGTCGTACCGCCAGGTGTTGCCGTTGTCGGCGTACTCCATCGTGGTGCACACGTCGTCGGTGGTGGTGCCGACGTCGCCCTGGTCGTCGGTCTTGACGGTGCGGCCCCAGGTCTGGTCGAACGTGCTGTCAGTCCTGGTCTCCCGCCAGACGGGCTGGCCCTGGGCGTCGGGGCTCAGCGCGGTCCACACCCGCTGTGAGGCCGTCCTGGACATGACCGCATGGCGGGTGCCCCAGGTCTCCGTCTGGGTTTGGGTGTACCAGAACGTCGGCTCGCTCACCGCCTTCGAAATGACCTCGGCGCCGTTGTAGGTGACCGTCTCGTATTCAGTGCCGCTGAGTTCGTCGGCGTCGGTGAAGACGGTGCCCTGGTCGGTGGTGACCTTGACCGAGCGGTGGCCGCCGCCGGCGCCGGCGGGCTTCTCGTCGCCGTCCATGCCGCGCAGGAAGTAGTGCTCGACCTTCGTGGTCAGGGTCTGCAGGTCGCCGGTGCGGACGGTGACCTTCGGGTAGCCGCGCCACTGCGACCAGGTGAGGTCCTCGGCCTTGGTGATGCCGTCCGGGTCGGTCTTGCGCCACGCCGCCCCGACGATCGGGTCCTGGGTGCCGAAGCCCTGGTTGCCGTACTCGTACACGGTGCGCACGTCGGGGCTGCCGCCGGTCGGGTCCGACGCGATGACCTCCTGGACGACGTACTTGTGGAACCAGTCCGTGAGGTCGTCGTCGGTGCCGAACGGGTTCCACAGCACCGGGTAGCAGCGTTTCGTGCTGCTGCCCGCCGTGGGCAGGCTGCCCGCGGCGCAGTCCGCCGGGGCGTAGTTCACCTGGATCTGCGCGCCGGTGTCGGTGATGACCGAGCTCAGCCGGAACCGGTTCAGCGGCGCCAGCATGTCGGTGTCGGTGTCGATCCGGTTCGGCAGCTGGATACCCACCAGCTGCACCGGCGGCATCGTGGCCGTGCCGCCGTAGAGGCCGGCGTGGTCGATCTTGTCCAGCCACAGGGTCTTCGAGCCGTCGCCGTTGTCGGTGTACGAGTGGCTGAGCGTCCACTGCTCGACCGGCGTCCAGCCGCTGCCCTCCCGGATCTCGGTGGTGATGCCGGTCAGGCGCTTGCGGGTCCAGAACGTCGGCGCCGCCTGGGTGTCCTTGCAGTGGGTGCCGAGCGCGCAGTTGCGGTCCCACGGCACGTCCGGCCACGAGGTGGCGGTGTCGTCGGTCAGCTGACCCTCCGCGCAGGTGATCACGCCGGCCGCGATGCAGCGCTCCGCGGTGTCGAAGCGGACGCGGGCCGGTGCGTTCGTCGTGTACACCTGCCCGTCGCGCTGGCCGTAGTCGATCTGTTTGAGCCAGCCGCCGCGCACGTAGGTGAGGCCGTTGGCGTCGGTCTTCGCACCCTTCGCGTACGCGTTGAGCTCCTTGCCGTAGTAGTACGAGATGACGTTGCCGTGCGGGTCCTTGACGTAGTCCAGGTTCCACCGCCAGCCCTGGTCGCAGAACGAGTCCAGCCAGCCGGAGCTCTTGTAGCAGGGCTCGTTGACGTCGTCGCCGGAGACCGGGATGGTCCACGCCGAATTGGTCTCGTCCTTGTTCGCACTCCAGCCGGGCAGCCGGTTCAGGCCGAAGTAGTACTCGGTGCCGCCGGTGGTGGTGACCTTCCAGTATTCGCCGTCGTTGTCGCCGTTGGTCGCGCCGGTCTTGCGCTCGACCTTCGTGCCGTCGTCGCCGGACAGCTTCCACAGGTTGTCGTTGACCTTGATCAGGTCACCGGAGTGCCCGCTGAGCATGATCGAGCCGTTGGAGAACGCCCAGCACTGGTCGTTGTAGTGCTCGTGACCGTCGTCGTCGCACGCCTTGTACTTGCGCTCGATGTAACCCGGCTCGTACGTGAAGCCCTCACCGACCCACGAACCCTGGTTGTTGGTCGCGGAGGTGCGGCCGTCGACGGTCTGCGACGAGTAGCTCAGCGTCGCCTGCGGCTCCAGGCCGCCGGGCGTCTTCGGCATCCGCACGTCATAGCTCCACGACAGCGCGCCGGAGGAGAGCGACACGTCCCACTTCGACGACGGCGACAGTTTCGTCGCCTCGTAGGTGCCCTGGGCGGAGGTGTCGCCGGGTTCCGCGGCGAGCACCGTCATCCCCGCCGCCGCCGCGCTGACCGTCGCGCCGAGCTGCCGCTGGGCGGTGTCGTTGGACGAGCCGACCGGGGTGCGCACCTGGCACTCCGGCCGGTCCGGGGTGGTGAGCACGCAGGCAGGCAGCTCGACGAGGTGCAGCCGGGCGCCGTAGTCGCCGCCGAACGCGTCGGCGAACCCGCCGTACGCCAGGCCGACGTGGACACCGCCCGCGGAGCGCCCGCCGTCGGCGCGGCTCACGGTCAACAGGGTGCCCTGCACGCGCGCCCTGGTCGCGGCGGCGTGGTCGAGCACGCCGACGCGCACCTTGGACGGCACCAGGTCCGCCGACGCGGTGGTGCGGCCAGCCGGTTCGACCGCCTTCGCCGACACCTGCAGCCCGCCGGCCGTCGTGGTCCTCCCGCCAGTGGTCAGGTCGAGCTCGACGCCGGCGGCCTCCGGCCAGTGCACGGCCGGCGGGGTCCTCACCGCCGCGGCCGCCGCCGGGTTCGCCACCACACGCTGCTTGACCTGCTGGGCGGTGGCCTTCGGCGCGGCCCGGTGCGGCACGGCGGGCGCGTCGCGGCGCACAGGCCCGGCGAAGGCAGGCTGCTGCACGCCGGCGACGAGCAGGGCGACGACGACGGGACCGGTCAGGCGCCGGACCCAGGCGGACGGTCGGTTCACAGTTCAGCCACCTCGTTCGGGACGTTGAGCTGCTGGACGGTCGTCGCGGAGAGCGGGCCGCTGTAGACCCGCACCTCGTCGAGCACACCGGCGGTGTAGGCACCCCAGGTGGTGTCGGACAGGCCCCGGCCGACCTGCAGGCCGCCGGTCGCGTTCCACGGCAGCGCCACCCCGGTCGCGGTGCCGGCGAGCTGGCCGTCGACGTAGAGCCGCAGGGTCTGGGTGGGTGCGTCGTAGGTGACGGTGAGGAACTGCCCGCCGGCCGCGCCCGGGTCGGGCCGGGAGATCGTGCCGCTGCCGGTCAGGGTCGTGCCGGCGGTGCCGTTGGTGTCGGTGCCGGCGATCACGACCCGCCACAGCGCGCCGCCCGCACCGTCCGGGGCGCAGCCCACGGTGAACGCGCTGGCGTGCGCGCCGGGCTGGGAGAGCACGGTCATCGGTGCCGTCGTGCAGTCCGTCGCCAGCTGGACGCGGGCCGCGACGGAGAAGCTGCCGTTGGTCACCGCGACCGGACCGGCGGTCGCCGCGTAGCCTGTGGCGCCGTCGAGGACCAGGTGCCCGTCGCCGACGAGCGGGCTCGGCGCGAACGGGTCCGCCAGGTCCCGGGTGTACACCGAGGCACCGGTGTACAGGTTGAGCTCCAGGGTGGGATCGATCTCGGTCGTGCCGCCCGGCGCGGGGGTGCCGTAGCCGGCGCTCTTGCCGACGAGCGGCGGCTGGCCGGTGATGACGGTGGCCGCGTTCAGGTCCCAGTAGCCGAGCCGCCTGGTGAGCAGGGTCGGCTGGACCAGCGCCTCGGACGGCACCAGCGGCCGGTCCCAGACCTTCACGCCGGCGACGTCCCCGCTGAGGATGTTGCCGTAGACGCCGGCCTGCAGGTACCTGCGGCCGATCTGCAGCGGGCCGTGCGAGATCCACGGTCCCCGCCAGTCGCCGGTGCCGGCGGCGACACCGTTCACGTACAACGTCAGTTTGAGGGTCGCGGCGTCGAAGACGACCGTCAGGTGGGTCCACCGGTCGGCCTGCGCGATCGGGCCGGCGACCGCCCACTGGCCGAGCGTCTGCACGTCGAACACCGGAACCGCGACCAGCCATCTGCCGCTGCCGGCGTTGTAGCCGAGTCTGAACCCGGTCTCACCGGAGCCGTCCTGGGACACGATCGTCTGGTCGCGGGTCAGGTCCGCGAGCCTGGCCCAGACGCTAACGGTGAAGCTCTGGCCGGTGTCGACCACCGGCCCGGCCGTCGCCAGTCCACCCGAGGTGCCGTTGAAGCGCACCGCCCGGTCGGCGGCACCACCGGGTCCGGCGACGCCGAACTGGGTGCCGGCCAGCGCGGTCGCCGGGTGTGCGCCGGCGGTGTCGGCGGCGACCGTGGCGCCGGGCGCGTCGGTGAGCGGCCAGGTGCCGACCGGGGTGGTGCCTGCGGCGACCCGGAAGGTGCAGCTGGAGATGTCGGACTGCTTGCCGGCGTGGTCGATCGCGACCACGGAGACGGTGTGCGGGCCCTCGCCCTGCGGCTGCCACGGCACCGTCACGGGGCCACCGTCGAACAGCGGGGTGAGCTGGTTGGAAGGCGACGGGTTGCTGTCGAACCCGTACCGGTAGGCGTTGACGTCGGTGGCGTCGCTGTCGAAGGTGAACGTTCCCCACCGCCCGACGCCCGGCAGCCAGGTGGCACTCTCCACACAGGACGGGGTGTGGTCGGCGGCGTCGGACGGCAGGTATTCCGCGGAGTCGATGTCCGGCCCGCTGGGCCTGGTCGTGTCGAGGACGAACTCGCACGACGGCGACCAGCCACCGGTCGCGGTGCCGTCGCCGGCTCGGACCTGCCACGACGTGACGACGTTCTCCGGCAGGGCAGGCGTGCCGGTCGCGGCGTCGGCGAGGTTGTAGGTGAAGGTCGAGCCGTTCGCCAGCTGCGGCGAGGTCCAGATCCTGACCTGGTGCATGCCGTTGGCGTCCCAGGTCACCCGGAAGTCGGCGGTCAGCGGCTCGGCGTCGGCCGTGTCGGGGTCGGTGAGCACGGCTTTCAGACTCGGCAGCGAGCTCACGAACGGCCGGCCGGCGCCGGTGACGCAGGCGCCACCCGGGTTGAGGCTCAGGTTCCCCGCGACCGGCTGGTTGGGGGCGCGGTTGTAGGTGACGGACAGGACCGCGTTGTTGCAGAAGCGTTTGAGGTGCAGGTAGCTCGACTCGTTCTCGGCACGGATCAGGAACGTGGTCTTCGACCAGCCGTAGGTGGCCGCCGTGGTGACCGCCTCCATCGCGTTGAACTCGGTGTTGCGGGTCGCGCCGGTCTCGCAGCCGGTCGTGCCGGTCGGCGCGATCGTCTGCTGGTGGGCGAAGCCGGACATGCCCGCCCCGCCGGGCATGTTGCCCCAGTTGGTGCCGCTGGTGATGAGCGCGCCGCCGCTGCCGGCCCGGTACAGGCTGACGTTGCGAGCGGTGCTGTCGTAGGTGTGCTGCAACGTCACCCGGAACTTGGCGTCGATGATGCTCATACCGGCGTAGTCGGTGGGCAGCACGTAGAACAGGCGCTTGATCTTGGAGCTGTTGCAGACCTGGCCGGAGACGCCGACGGGGCAGTAGCCGACCCGCTCGTTGGTCGCGCCGTCGAACTTCCAGTACTCCTCGGACGGGTAGCCGGAGTCGGTCATCGCCCACGACTCGTTGGACCCACCGCTGGTGAACGGGTCGATGTGGACCGGGAAGACGGTGCCGGGCGCGTCGAGCAGCGCCGGGTCCGGCGTCAGCGTGAGGCTGTCCCCGGCCACGGCGACCCCGACCGGGGCGGTCGATGCGCCGTCCGGCGCCGCGAGGGTCAGGTCGCCGTCCTCGGCCGGCACGCTGGAGTCCCACATCCGGGGCGCCGGCGCGTCGAGGACGAGCCCGCCGGTGCCGGCGTCGAGCATCCGCAGTCCGCCACCGGCGGCCGCCTCGACCCTGAGCAGCCGCAGGCCCAGCCCGAGCCGGATCTGCCGCACCTGTGGGAGCTTCGCCGCCTGCGGGGTCTTCACCACGAGTACGTGAGTGAAGCCGGTGACGGCGGCGTGCACAACCAGGTCGACGCCGGGCAGGACCTCGGCGTAGGTGGCAGTGGAGCCGTCCAGCCGGGGGGCCGGCAGCCGGCCGGGCCAGGTCAGCGCATAGCCGCGGCCGGCCCGCTCGACCGTGGCGAAGGCGCCGTCGCCGCCGCCGGACAGCCGCAGCCCGAGCACGGCAGCGCGCGGCGTGACGGTGCCGTCCGGATGCCGGACCAGGGTCGCGTCGGTGGGCACCCAGCGGTCGGCCTGCAGCGTCCGGAACGGCTGCTGGAAGGTCTCCCGGGTGATCGTGCCGTCCGGGTTGGCGAACACCTGCTGCCGCTCCGCGCGCAGGCCGGTGACCTCGACACGCCTACCGGTCGCCCGCGCCACCGCGGCGGCGCCGGGGATGGTCCGGTCGGCGCCGGCGGGTGGGCCCGCGGGCATCGCCTGGACCTCCGCCGGGCCGCCGGCCCGCGGCGCGGCCGCCCACATCGTTGCCGCGATCAGCCCGGCGAGGGCTGCAGCCAGCCCGCCGCGGCGCGTCCAGAGGCGCACTCGCTGTCCCTTCGTGCTCATCCGGCAGCCACCCCGAACGCGGTGACCGCCGACGGGATGCCGCCCTGGCCGGGCGTGTAGGTGCGGGCCGGGGTGGCGCTGCCACCCGCGAGGCCGGCCCACGGGACGGCGTAGACCGCCCGGGTGCCGCCGTAGGGGCTGGACACGAGCAGGTTGACGCCGTCGCTGGCGAGCCAGCCGCCGAGCAGTTCCTGCGCCACCGGGGTGCCCGGCAGCCCGGCGCCCCGCTCGACCTGGACGCTGCCGGTCAGGATGTTGGTGCCGGCCCGGAACACCCGGACCGAGCCGGTGTCCAGCGCGGTGCCCCGGTCCTCGCCGGCCGTGCCGACCGCGAGCAGCACCGTGCTCGCCGATGCCTCGGCGGCCGGGTCACGGTTGACCAGCACGACGCGCTGACCGAAGTAGTCGCCCACCTCGTCGGCCTCGCCGACGCCCGGCGTGCCGCTGCCGACGGTGCCGACGTGCATGCCCGCGGTCGGGGTGATGAGGTACTGCTGCACCATGCCGGCGTCGACGACCGTGCCGATGTCCTCACCGGGCACACCGACGGCCAGCAGCGAGTCCGCGACGCCGGCCGGCGCCCCGGCGGGCCGGTAGGCGACCATCGCGATCGACGCGCCGAAACGGTCCCCGCGTTCCGGGCTGTCCATCCCGTACGTGTCGTCGCCTTGGACGAAACACCGGATGCCCGACGGCGGGGTGCTGCCGCTGTTGTGGTTGAGCACGCAGGCGGAACCCGAGAACTCGGTGCCCGGGCCGGCCGACTCACCGGGCGAGCCGATGCCCAGCTGGAAGGGCGTCGCGGCGACGGAGGAGCCGCTGCGGTCGTCCGTCTCCGCGCCCTGCGGTGACCAGCCGTCGAGCTTCACGTCGACGGCGCCGCGCAGGTAGTGCACGGTGCCCGCGTCGACGGCGCCGTCGACGTCCTCGCCGGGAGCACCGATGACCAGGTAGGGCTCGCCGGACGCGGTCGTCCCGCCGGCCAGCGAGGCGCCGAACCAGTCGTCGGTCTCGGGGGTGTCCGGCACCGTGCCGTGGTTGCCCGGCAGGACCGCCCCCTGCTGGACGGTCATCGTCGGCGGGCCGTTGCCGAGGCCCTGCGGTGCGCCGTAGAAGAGGAACACGGCACCGGCGTCGACCTTGCCGTTAAGGTCCCGCTTCGGCGCGCCGACGGCCAGGTCCGCGCAGCCGTCCAGGTTGGCGTCGTAGACGGCCAGGCTGGTGCCGAAACCGTCGGCGAGGACCGGCAGCGGCGACTGCAGGGCCCGCGTGGTGCCGGCCGCGCCGTCCACCAGGTGCACCTTGCCGGCGCCGTCCTGCGGATCGGCGATGACCCGGTCCGCGACGCCGTCGCCGTTGAAGTCGCCCGCGACGGGGTTCGCCGGGCAGCCGGCCGCCTGCGGGTCCAGGACCGGGGTGGTAAACTCGCACCATCCTGACGTCGCCGCCGACACCCCGTCGGAGACGCTGACCCGCCACTGGTACGCCGTGCCGCCGACCAGCTGCGCGGACGGGATCTGCGTCACGGCGGGCACCCCGCCGGTCACCCCGGTGACGGTGGCCGAGCCGACCGCCGCGCCGCCGCCGACCTGCCACCATTCGAAGGTGGCCGACATCGGGGCGGTCTCCGCGTCCTGGGCGGTGACCGACAGCCGCGGCACCAGCGAGCCGATCGTCGGTCGGCCGGCACCGGTGACGCAGCCGGTCGCCGGTGTCGTCGCCCGGGCAGTGATCGCCGGAGTGGAGTTGTAGTCGAGCTTCAGCAGCGGCACGCCGACGGCGCCGTTCGCGTACTTCGCCCAGCTGGTCTGGCTGAGCTCGTCGATCGCCTTCAGCCCGAGCGTCACCGAGCCGCAGCAGCCCAGGCCCATCGTGGCGATGTGCGGGGTGAGGTCGAAGGACACGTCGGCCGGCCCGCACGAGCCGGTGGAGCCGTTGCGGTGCGCCTCCGTGGTCGTGCCGACCTTGTTGGCCCACCCGGTGTCGTCGCTGTTCCAGCCGGTATTCCAGTTGGTGGCCGAGGTGATCGGCGGGGTCCAGAACAGCCCGATCGGGGCCGCCGTCCCGCACATCGACCAGGACCAGCGCTGCGGAATGGTGAAGGTCGCCTTGGTGACCGGTCCCAGGCCCTGCACGCCGGCGGTGCTCATCTCGAACAGCGCCCGCAGGGTGTTGGGAGCCGGGGTCGTGGTGTAGCCGACCTTGACGTTGCCGTTCAGGTCGCCGGTGTCCGCCTGGTCGTAGAAGACCTGCGCCGGGGTCAGCTTGGCGACCTGGGCCCAGTGGTTCACGCCGCCGGTCCAGGTCGGGTCGATGACGACCGGGTAGACCGCTGCCGCGTCGTCGAGCAGCGTGGTGTCCGGGTACAGGACAAGGTCCCCGCCGTCCACGTGCACCCCCATCGTGCGGGTCCGCGGCGCCGCGGCACCGCGGTAGCCCACCATCGGCGCCTGGTCGGCCGAGTCCCACATCAGCGGCGCCGGTGCGGCGAAGACGACGTCACCAGCGGCGTCGACGGCCGACACGCCGCCGTCCGGGCCGGGCCGGACCGTCACGCCCCGGCCGGTGAGACCGAGTCGCACCTGGCGGACGTCGGCGCGGGCCGCGGCGGCGCGGGTCTTCACCACCAGGTGCTCGGTGAAGCCGTCGACGCCGGCGATGACCCGCAGGTCGACGCCGGGGAGCACCTCGGCGTAGGTCGCCGTGCTGCCCGACAGCACCGGCCGGGGCAGCGTGCCCTTCCACGACATCGCCAGCCGGTGGCCGCTGCGCTCCGCGCTGATCAGCGGCGCCGACGCCCCGCCACCGGAGAACGCCATCGGGAAGGCGGCGGCCCTCGGAGAGACCGTGCCGTCGAGGTTGGCGACCAGCGTCGGGTCGGCGGCGACCCAGCTGCCGTCCGCGGCCCGGCCGAATCTGGGCCGGACGCTGGACTCCCAGGTGAAGCTGCCGTCCGCATTCGCGAACGTCTGGGAGGTCTCGTCGGTGGCCGAGCTCACCAGCACCCGGTCGCCGCAGCGGCGGGCCATCGCCATCGCCCCGAACCGGTCGGGCACGTCCCGGGCACAAGCGACGTCCTGACGCACCGGACGCGGCTCGGGTCCCTTGTGGACGATCGCCGTCACCGCACCGCTGAACAGCAACGCGAGGCTCATCGGTGCGATGGCACGGCGCAGCAGCCTGCGAGACCTCATGGACTCCCCCGTGTTCCGGCCCAAGTGCAAGTGGCGGAAGCGTACGGCTTCGTCGATCCGTTGCGGGTGCCCGAAATCGACATTGGCAGAACTCTGCCAACCTTGACAGCGGGCCTTGCGTCACTCACCATTCGCCCTGCGAAGGCAGTACCAACCGGGGGGTCGGTCGTCATGGAATCAGCCGACATCAACGACGAGGAAAAAGCACTGCTATATCTGTTCATGTCCGATTTGCGGGATCATGAAATCGCATTGCGGATGTTCATCAGCGTGCGCACGGTGCAGCGCCGGCTGGAGCGTCTGATGACGCTCGCCAACGCGGAGACGCGGTTCGGGCTGGGTGCCCTCGCCACGAAGCTCGGGTGGATCGACCCTGAGTCAGCCCTGCTGGCGCGCGGAGGCGAGGAGGCCGCGCAGGTGGGCCAGGCCGTCCAGGCCGTCCAGGGCGAGCTGGTCCTGGGTCTCGGCCAGGGAGCGCCAGATCGAGGCGGCCGTCGCGATGGTCTTGTTGTCCGCCGTGAAGGACTCGATGCATAGCGCACCCGTGTAGCCGGCATTCTCCAGGGCGAGCAGGAAACGCGGCCAGTCGAGGTGGTCGCTGCCGGGGGCGCCGCGGTCGGTGCCGCTGACCTGGACGTGTTTGATGTGCGGGGCAGCGAGGGTCACGGCCGCGTAAGGGCCCTTCGCCTGCAGACCTTTCTGCCATCGCTTGCAGTCACCGATGCTGATGGAAGCCATCGCCATTGGCCCGAGAATGGGAAATACATGCAGCTCCAGGCGTTCCAGATATTTCTGGAGTGACTCCTCGCTGGCCGTCTCCTTGTCATCCAATACTCCCGGACTCGAACCCTGACTCCCTCGACGCGAAGAGGGCAGTTGCGTGCCAGCTCGATGTCCTTGGTTTACCCGGCGGGTTCAGATGCCCGCTCCGGCTCCCGCCCGGGTAGAGCCCAAAGAGCGGGCACGCGTGGCCGCCGCAAAACAAGCGGCGGCCACGGTCTTCCTCCCCCTACGGTGCGCGGCGGATACGGCGGCGGGCGGCAGCCAGGCTGCGGGTGGGATGCGGGGTCGTGCCAGCGTTGCGGTCCTCAACCAGCGGTTCGGTAGGGCCGAAGATGGCCGTCTCCATCAGTTCCGCAGCCTTGCGCGCGCTCAGGTCCAGGACGTGCGTGTAGATCTCGTCGGTCGTGCGCCCGCTCGCGTGACCCTGTGCTTGCCGAAAACGTCATCCGCCCTGGTCAGAGCCATACCAGGCCATTAGGGATCTTGACCCGTTCAACTGCGGCCGCCTGCACGCGTGGCAACGCCCATTGCGGGATAATGGCCCGTCGTGTTGCTACGACTGGCATACCTCGGCGTGACGAACGCACTCGCGATCCTGCGACTACTGCCGATGAACGACCGGGACAAGGACGCCGAGATCCTCTCCCTACGCCACCAGATCACGGTGCTGCAACGCCAGCTGGGCAAGGAGAGAGTGCGGTTCGACCCGACCGATCGGGCGTTCCTGGCAGCGCTGCTGCACCGACTGCCAACGGATGCTGCACGGGCTGCGGTTACTCGTCGGCCCCGACACCGTGCTGCGCTGGCACCGCGATCTCATCGCCCGTCGCCACGCGGCCGCCTCCCGACCCAAGCGCCCCGGCCGGCCACGCACGCTACGGTCCATCCGCGCCCTGGTGCTCCGCCTGGCGAAGGAAAACCCCAGCTGGGGCTACCGACGTCTCCACGGTGAACTACTCGTGCTGGGAGTCAAGGTCGCCGCGTCCACGGTCTGGGAGATCCTCCACCAGGCCGGGATCGATCCGGCACCCAAGCGGTCCGCCAGCACCTGGGCGGACTTCCTGCGTTCGCAGGCCAACGCCCTGCTGGCATGCGACTTCCTCGAAACGATCACGTTGACCGGGACACGAATGTACGTGCTCGCGGTGATCGAGCACACCAGCCGCCGGATCCAGGTCCTCGGCGCCACCGCCCATCCGACCGCCTCCTGGGTGGTACAGGTCGCGCGGAACCTTGTCATGGACCTCGAGGACGCCGGATCCAACGCCAAGTACCTGATCCGCGACCGGGACGGCAAGTTCCCCGAACTGTTCGACGCCGTGCTCGCCGACGCCGGTATCAAGATAGTGCTCAGCGGCATCCAGACACCCCGCATGAACTCGATCATGGAACGCTGGGTACGGACTTGCCGCCACGAACTGCTGGACCGGACCCTGATCTGGAACCAGCGGCATCTCCTGCACGCGCTGCGCGAATTCGAGCATTTCTACAACGGCCATCGACCGCATCAACCTTCACCTGGAACATCAACGGCCTCAAAATCCGCAGCGACGGTCTCCACTTCACCCCCGACGGCGTCAAACAAATCATCGCCCCCTGGCTCCTCCCCCAACTCAAAAAACTCGCCACCACCGCGTAGGCGAGCAAGCCCCGACCGCTCGGCGCGCACGCAACCGGCAAACACGTCGCACCGGCGTCAAACGCTCCCGTCGCGGCACGAATCCAGTTCCTGCGAACCGTCTCCGCCGCCGCACGGCCTTCGTTCGTGACGGGATGGGTTACGCCGTCAGGCTGACAGCCCGCTCGCGCCGGGCGCCACCGGACACCGCCGAGGAGATGATCTGGTTAAGATCCATGGCGTCTCGATCAAGGAGCGGCCGGACCGTGCATGAACTGCTTGTGGACCCACCCATCGCGGAGTCCGACCATGGTCCGGGCTGGTTCGCCCGCCGCTGCGCCGACCTGATGTCCCTCACGGTCGTGGCGGTCGTCGTCGCGATCGCCGCGCAACTGCCGGTGCTCAAGACGCACCTGTTCTACTACGAGGACGACACCGCAGCTGTCATCGTCTCAGGCTGGCGGATCATCGGCGAGCAGCTGCTCGAGGGTCGGCTGCCACTGCTGGACATCGACACGTGGCTGGGCGGAAACTTCGCCGGTGAGGCCCAGTTCGGCCTGTTCAACCCGCTGACCATGGGCAACGCCGTGCTCGTCGCGCTGCTGCCTAACCTGGCCGTCGCAACCAGCCTGATCAAGACCGAGTTCCTGGTGCTGCTCGCCGCGGGCGTCTACCTGCTGGCCCGCGAGTACGGCGCCCGCCGGCCCGCCGCCGTCGTCGTCGCGGCCGCGATGCCGTTCGCCGGATACACGCTGTACTGGGACTCCCACGCCTGGATCACCAACCTGCTCGCGTTCACGCTCACCATCCATGCCTGGTGGACGCTGCGCCGCTTCTCCCGCGGCCGGCTGCACCCAGTGGTGCCGCTCATCGCCACCGTGCTCGCCGCCACCTGCGGCAGCCCATACGGCGTGCTCGGCGTCGCGGTCGCCACCACCGCCGTCGTGGCCGAACGGCTGATCAACCGGCAGCTGCGGATGGCGATCGGGGCGGCCACCATCGGGCTCGCCGCCGGGCTGACGGCCGCCGTGGTCTTCCTGCCACTGCTCGGCATCCAGCCCGTCGGCACCCGCGGAGCCGGCGGCGTGTTCAACGACGGCCTGTTCGTGCCGTCGCTCGCGCACCTGCTCAACCTCAGCGCCCCCACCTACGTACCACCGCTGAAAACATTCGGCGGGCCAAGCACCCCGATGACCTACCTGGCGTGGTTCATCGTGCCGCTGCTGCCCTGGTTCGCCTGGTCGGCGCTCCGAAATTTCCGCGCCAACGCCGGCATCGCCGTGTTCGGCCTCGGCTACCTGGCGATGGTCATCGGACCGTCCAACCTGTGGATGTTCCGCTGGCCGGCACGGCTGATCGAATACTTCTTCCTCGCCGTTATCCTGGTCGTCGCGCTGCTGCTCAGCCCAGGCCTGCGCACCGACAACCCGCTGCGCCGGGCGGCGCTCACCGGCGGACTGATCCTCGCCCAGACGTACCTGGTCTGGGCCAACCGGCCCGACCATGCCCGCCGCGCCGCCGAGGCCGCCGCTGTCGTTGCCGTGCTCATGCTCGCGGTGGTCCTCGCCGCCAAGCACCGAACCAGACTGCTCGCACCCGCGCTGGTTGCCGGAACACTGGCGATGCTCGCGCTGCAGCTCAACTGGTTCCCACAGAACAAGGACATGAGCGCCTGGCGGTTCCCGCACGACGTGGCCCAGATGCGCGCCGACTTCGCCGACCGCGCCGAAGGCAACACCCTCGCCGTCGCCGACCAGTTCAGCCTGTCCCGCAACGAGAAGCAGCCCAACCGGGCCTGGAAAGAAGTCCTCCTCGGCAACCTGCCCCGAGTCGCCGGCATGCGCAACCTCGGCTCCTACACCGGCATGGGCAACGTGAAATACGCCGAGGCCCTCTGCATGGGCTACGACGGCGGCGTCTGCGACCAGGCCTACCAACTCGCCTTCGCCACCGACCCAAGCACCGGCGCGCCCCTCGCCGACCTGCTACGCCTGCAAACAGTCACGCTCGTCAACCGCAAAGTACCCGGCACTCAGCAGCCGACCCCCGACCTGCTGCGCGACCAGCCCTACGCCTACGACCTGACCAAGACACCACCCGGCTGGGAGCACGCCAAACGCGGCACGATCAGCACCGTCATCCGCCGGACCGGCACCCTGCCACACCCCGGCGGCCGAGTCTCCTGGACCGCACCCGAACTCACCGTCACCGCAGACCAAGCCGGCGCACAATCCGAAACCATCCAATACACCGGCAAAGGCCGCATCATCCTCGCAGCACTCGCCTGGCCAGGCTGGCACGCCTCCGTCGGCGGCGAATACCTCCCCGTCCACAACGGCCCAGCCGGCCTCGTACAGGTCGACCTCCCCGAACGAACCACCACAACCACACTACGGCTCTGGTTCATGCCAGCCGGCCTCCGCCAAGGAGTCCAGATCCTCGCAATCGGCGCGCTCATCGGCGCCAGCTACTGCACCCACCACACCATCCAGACCCGACGACGCCGCACCCGCCCAATCAACCCACTCACCGCCGGCCGCCCGACGTGATCATGGCCGCGGACCGACTGTACTGCGCTACAACCTCTACCGCGCCGCTAATCGAGGGCAACGGCAGGAGCCGGCTGTGCATGGCGGGCGTCGACCGTGCAGAGGGTCTGGGTCGATAGCGCCCGGGCCGTGATGCGCGCGGCGCAGTAGGGTGCCTTTGCATCATCCGGGTACAAACCCATGTGAAGCGCTGCAGGACCCGGCCGTTCGGGCCTGCGGGAACGGCCGGAGCCGCCCTACACTTCGCGATGATCACGGGGCTGTCCCCGGCGGTCGATGCTGCATGGGGAGGAACGTTGTCGTTCGCGCTCACGCGACGCTCCGCCATCCTGGGGGCCGCGACCGCGGCCACCGCGGCGGCGGTACCGGGGATCACACCCAGGCAGAGGGCGGCGCACGCGTCACCGCCCGGCCAGACCGGCAAGATCACGTCACGGTAGGACAGGCCGTAGCGCAGGTACAGCCGGACCGCGACCACGATCACCTTCGGCGGGAACCGGAACCCGGCGAACGCTGACTGCAGCGGTGAGGACAACCGGCGGCATAGAGACTTCGCTGCTCAAGCCTGCCTCGATCATGCGAACGGCGAATGCAACAGAGCCGCATCGGCCGGTGTCATGCCGCGCGTTCCGCAGGACGGTGCGGGGCCGGACTCACTCAGGGTGGTTGTGCCCGTCGCCGCCGATCCGGAACGGGGTGGTGACGCCGGTGTACGCGAGGTGCGCGAGGAGTCCCTCCGCCGCGTGCGGCAGGTTGTGGCAGTGGTCGACCCAAACTCCCGGGTTGTCGGCGAGGAACGCGATCTCGTAGGTCTCGCCGTCAGCGACCTCCAGCGAGTCCGTCCACCACGGGCTGCCGGTCGCGGCGACGCCGTTGCGGCTGAGCACCACCGCGTGATGGCCGTGCAGGTGCATCGGGTGCGTTTCGCCGCTGCTGTTGGCGATCGTCATGCGAACGACGTCTCCGCCGCTGACCATGTACATGGGCACGTCCGGGTACATCCTGCCGTTGATCGTCCACCACAGCCCGGGCCGCCCGTCGAGGAAACCGGGGCGCCGCCCGATGCGGTACTCGAACCGCCGTGTCGCGGCGCCCGGGTCGAACCCGATCGGGGCGGGCGCGCCGTACGACAGCGGGTCGACCGACGCCTTGGGTTCCACGGTTGCCGAGGCCGCGGCGCCCTCGGGACCCACCACGAGCGCCGTTCCCGCACCGACGTCGACCCGCACGGCGCCGCCCGTGTCCGGTACCGCGAACTCCACGTCCGCTCGGCCACCGGCAGGCAGGACGAGCGCGGCGCCGGTGACCGGCGGCGGTGCCGTGGTGTCCCGGCCGTCGACGGCGACGACACGGTACGCCGCGTTGGACAACCAGGCGCGCACGGTGCCCTGGTCGGTGTTGACCAGGCGGACCCGGACGGTGCTGCCCGAGGCGGCGACGACCCTCGTCTCGCCCGACCGCCCGGCGATCGTGCGTCGCCCGGCGTAGGTGTGCACCAGCGCGAGGTGGTCGACGGCGGCGGGCGGGCCGGACGGCGGGCCGACCACGAGCGCGCCGAACAACCCGAGCCGCACCTGCTCGTGCGAGACCTGGTGGGAGTGGTACCAGTAGGTGCCGGCGTCCGCGGCGACGAACCGGTACACGTGGTCCGCGCCGGGGGCGACCGCGTCCTGGGTCACGCCGGCCACGCCGTCCTCCGCGTTCGGCACGTCGTAGCCGTGCCAGTGCAGGGTGACGCCGTCCGGCACCGACTCGTTGACCAGTCGTACCTCGACCAACTGTCCCTGTCGCGCACGGATCTCCGGGCCCGGTGAGGCGTGGTTGAGCGTGTACCCCGCCAGGCTACGGCCGTCGGGAAGGTGGATCTGCTCGGCGCGGGCCACCAGCGTGACCGACACGTCGGCGGGCCGGTCGCGTGGGCCGGTGAGGGCGGTGACCGTGGCGCCGCCGTGATGCATGGCGGCGTGGCCGGTGCGGTCGCCGCCGCCGTAGTCGGGATGACCCATGTCCATGACGGAGTACGTGTCCGGCGTCAGGCTGCCCTGCCACCACCAGCCCAGTGGGCCCAGGATGGCCAGAGCCGCCGCCACCGGTGCGGCGGCTCTCCACTGCCTGCGTTTCACGCGTGGACCGCGCTCGGCGCGACGACCGGCTGCTGCGCGTCCGGCCCGACGGCCCGCTTCACCCGGTGCGCGGCGAAGAGCGCGGTGACCAGCAGTGCCACGGCGTTGAGGCCGTGCAGCGCGCCGACCACCGGCGCGCTGAACGACACGAACGCCAACGCCACCTGCAGCGCCGTCAGACCGAACGTCGAACCCGCCCATTTGACGCCACCGGGGATCTTGGCGAAGAGGGACACGATCAGCAACGTCAGCGCGATGAGCGGGGTGACCACCATGCCGTTGATGGCGTGTGTGAGGTGTCCGGGGTTGGGGCCCGCGCTCTTGTCGAAGACTCCGCCCGCGTCGATGTCCTGAAGAACGGCGAACCAGGCGTAGGCGACGCTGGCCGCCTGCACCAGCACCCCGGTCGCGACCAGGTAGGCGAACAGTCGGTAGGTGGATCGCATAGCTCTGTCTCCTTGAAAAAAAGTGTCGGATGAACTCGGATCAACCCGGATCAACTACGAGCGGAAGTGGCGCCGGCTCGCCGGCAATGCGACCAGCCCGGCACAGACCGCGGTCACGGCCAGGAACACCAGTGCGGCCGACTCGCCGAACGCGATGAGCTTGAGCAGGCCGAACGCGGTCTGCGCGCCGAGCAGGACCAGCACCGTGCGCACCGTGCGCGCGGAGCCGCGGCCGAGGCGCAGCGCCGTGACGATGCAGGCGAGCGCCATGACCGGCGCCCAGACGGCGGCGATGTAGTCCTTGCCGGACAGCGGCGTGATGATCGAGAAGACGATCGTCGCGACGAGTTGGAACGCGCCGAGCGGCACCAGCAGCAGCAGCTGAGCGCCGCGGACGGCGATCGGGACCCGCCGGCCGGCGGTGCCCGGCTCGGCGGTGGTGGTCGTGGTCATCGGTACCTCCGGATCGAAACGGCGTGTTTTGTCGACGACGATCGTGCGGCCTGAAGCGACCTCCGCTCATCGACCCACGGGCGGAACCACCGCCGATCCGCCGGGGTGAGCGCCGGCTCAGCCCAGGGGCTGATGACACACCGGCGCCGCCCGCCTACCGTGGCCACGTGTCACCCTGGCGCCGGTTCGCACAGCTCGGGACCACGGACAGGGTGGTCGCGACGGTCCTGACTGCCGTCGCGCTCGCGCAGGTCCTGGTGTTCCTGCCGATCGCCGCCCGCCCGATCGGCGCCCTGGTCGCCGTCGGCACGACCGCGCCGATCGCCTGGCGCCGCACCCACCCGGTGGTCGCCGCGCTCGTCGGCTCGGCCGTCTGGCTGATCCCGACCGACGGATACGTCCTGGTCGGCTACGTCGCCGCGGTGCTGCTGTTCTACGCGGTGACCGCGCACGTGACCGACCGGCATCTCGCGGCCGCGACGGTCCTCATCGGGACCATCTTCGGCATCGCCGGCTCTGCCGGGCAGCAGGAGGGGGTAGGGGAGTACGTCGGCGCCGTCCTCGCCGTCCTGGCCCCCGCCGCGGTCGGGGTGCTGGTCCGCCGCCAGCGCCGGCAGAACCACCGGCTAGAGGAGCTGACGCGGCACCTGGAGCAGGAGCGCGACCGGCGCGAGCAGGCCGCGGTCGCCGACGAACGCGCCCGCATCGCCCGCGAGCTGCACGACCTGGTCGCCCATGCGGTCAGCGTCATCGCCCTGCAGGCCGACGCCGCGGAGGCGGCACTCGAGCACGACCCCGAACTCGCGAAACGGCCGATCGCGGTGATCCGCGGCTCCGCTGTCGAGGCGCTCACCGAGATGCGCCGGCTGCTCGGGGTCCTGCGCACCGACGCCGGCGACCTGGACCGGGAACCGCTGCCGGGGCTGGCCCAGCTGCAGGCGATGGTGGGCCGGGCCCGCGCCGGCGGCCAGACGGTGGAGCTGGCCGTGGACGGCACGCCGGTAGTGCTCCCGCCGAGCCTCGACCTCTCCGCGTATCGCATCGTGCAGGAGGCGCTGACCAACGCGACCAAGCATGCCCCCGGCGCACCGGTGTCGATCAGCCTGTACTGGCTGCCCGGCGCGCTGCAGATCGAGGTGACCGACCGCGGGCCCGGAGCCCGCGGCGTGCCCTCACCCGACGCGCACGGTCTCGTCGGCATGCGGGAGCGGGTGCGGATCCACGGCGGTAACCTGCAGGCCGGCAACGCCGACGACGGCGGGTTCGCAATCCGCGCGCTGCTGCCGATCGAGGCGGCATGACCAGCGTCCTCATCGCCGACGACCAGGACCTCGTCCGCTCCGGCCTCCGCTTCGTGCTCGAGGTCGCCGGCCTGGAGGTGGTCGCCGAGGCCGAGAACGGCGCCGAGGCGTTCGCGCAGGCGGAGCGCCTGCGGCCGGACGTGGCGCTGATGGACGTCCGCATGCCCGGAACCGACGGCATCGCGGCGACCCGGCGCATCGTCGACGCCGGCCTCGACACGAGGGTCCTCATCCTGACGACATTCGACCTGGACGAGCACGTCTTCGCCGCCCTCCAGGCGGGCGCCAGCGGCTTCCTGCTCAAGGACGTCGGCCGCCGGCAGCTGGTGGAGGCGGTACGGGTGGTGGCCGCCGGCGACTCCCTGTTCGCGCCCACCGTGCTGCGCCGCCTGGTCATGCATTACGTCAGCCGCCCACCGGCCCCGGCGCCGTCCGCCGCGCTCGCCGACCTGACCCCGCGCGAACGCGAGATCCTCCAGCTCATCGGCCGCGGCCTGTCGAACACGGACATCGCCGGAGAGCTGGTGATCTCGATGGCCACGGTGAAGACCCACGTGCGGCACCTGTTGCAGAAGCTCGCGCTGCGCGACCGTGCCCAGGCGGTCGTCCTCGCCTACGAGACCGGCCTGATCACGCCGGGCACTGCTGCGCCTGAGCGCCCTGGCTGAGCACCTTGCCTGAGCACCTTGCTTCGGGCTCGCGCAGCAGTGCGACCACATGTGGCAGCGCAACCTACGAGCCGGCGGCCGTCTCGACGAACATCCATGCCGAGTCGGTACCGCGCACCCAGATGCGGCCGTACGCGACGGCGATCGAGGCACCGAGCAACCGGCGGTCGCCGGGGTTCGGCCGTGGCACCAGCGGGCTGTCCGGCAACGGGAGCCGCCACACGACCGTCTCCGGCGCGGAGGTGGACACACAGACCAGCTCGGTCGAGCCCGCCAGCAGCAGATGGGTGGCGTCCACGTACGCGATCACCGGCGGGTCCCGGCGCGCGATGTCGCCGCCGCCACCGAGGTCGATGTCGACGGGTTCACTGCGGCGCGGCCACGGCCCGTCCACGAGGATCCGCTCCAGCCGGTAGCGCCGCTCGCCGTCGACGACCACGGCACAGACCATCGCGGGGCCCTCGGCGATCGCGACGACCTCGCCACCCACCGGGTAGCGCCATCGCTCATGCCCGTCGGCCAGGTCGTAGCCGATCAGCTCCTCCCCCGGCACCGGATGCTGCCGTTCCCAGGCTCGAGCCAGGTCGTCGAGGTCGGGCTCCACGTCGAACTCCGGCTCGCGCGCGACGATCGCCTCCTCGCGGACCGCTTCCGCGGCGAGCCGGCGCCCGCGGTCCACCAGCACCGCCGTGTCGCCCACCACCGCGCCGAACGAGCGGGCCCGCCGCGAGAAGATCTGGCACGGCGGCAGCCGCCACCGCTCGCGGCCGTCGGCGATCGCCCGGCCGACGATCTCACCCCCGTTGTCCTGGCCCGGTGCGGTCTCGGTGACGGCGAGGTCCCCGGCCGCGGCGAGGGCCCGCTCCGCCGCCTCCCAGCGCAATGCTCCTGTCGCCAGGTCCCGGCACTGCAGGTGCCAGGAGTAGGCGCGGTACACCCACGACGCGAGGTAGGCACCGGTCCCCACGGCGAGCGGCTCCTGCCACAGCTTGACGCTCACATCGGCGCCATACACGTCCAGGGCCAGCTCCCGGCCGTCGGCGAGATCGTCCGCGCGCAAGATCTGGCCGTCCGCATCGATCAGGTACACCGTGAACGACTCGTCCCACTGGTAGACCGGCAGCAGGACGCGGGCGTCCGGCAGCGGGCGCGGCACGCCCACCTGACACCCTTCCGCTCCCCGCCACCCGAGCGGTACCCGCACCCGGAACCGCTCCACCGCCGAGCGGGCGTCCAGCGCGATGAGCGCCGGCACGGTGCCGGCCCCCGAGTCGCACGCGGCGCCCGCGGCGGCGAGCAGCAGCCCGCCGCCGACCGCCGGCGGCAGGTACGACTCGTGCCAGGCGTCCGGCAGCGGCACCGTGGACACCAGCTCCGGGCGCCGGGCCGGACAGTGCCGCTCCCCGTCCGCTCCGCCGCCGCGAGCCCGCATCCCCGCACCGTAGCAAGGGGTCGCTACGGTCGATGACCGGTACTTCCCACCGAGAGGCGTAGATCGCATGAGCGATGGGCATCGAGCGTTGGCCGAACAGCTGAGCCAGGCCGCGCAGACCCGGTCGGTGACGTTGCGCGACGTCAGGCTGGAGCCCGACTCGTACGATCTGCTGCGCACCGACACCCGGTTCGCCGACGTGGAGCGGCTCACGCTGCACCACAACCAGCTCGGCGACCGCGGGACCGCGGCATTGGCGGCCAACCCCGCATTGACCGCCGTGACGCACCTGGAGCTGGTCGGCAACGCGGTCGGCCACGACGGCATCCGCGCACTCACCAACAGCCCGCTGCGCACCACCGTGACCCGGCTCGACCTCAGCGGCAACCCGGTGACGCCGGAAGGCTTCGAGGCACTGGCCGACGCGTCGATGCCCGCCCTGCGGGAACTGGTACTGCGCAACGTACGCTGCGGCGGGCTGGGCGCACTGTTGCGCACGGCGGCCCTCGACAGGCTCACCCTGCTCGACCTGTCCGAGAACGACATCGCCGACCACGACCGGGAGTACGCCGACTGGGGCGGCCCGGTGGTCTACACGATCCCGGCCGACGAGGTGTGCGTGGAACTGCGCCTGCGGCTGGGGTACCGCCTGGATCTGTGACGCCCGCGCCTACTCGGCGCAACCGGACGCCTCGGCAAGAACACGCAGCGCGTTGCGGCGCCCCAGGTCGGTGGGTTCGGCGGCGGCCCGCTCCCGCAGGAGGTCCACTGTGGATGGATCGACGGGCCACCGGCGGACCAGTGTCTCCCACGCGCCGACCCGCACGGAACCGTCCGGGTCCGCGACGGCCCGCTCGCGCAGCATCGAGCGCACTTGCGGGTCGGCCGTCCAACCGGCGGCGAGGGTCTCCAGGCACGCACGGCGCACCAGCGGCGACGGATCGTCGAGCGCGCGTTCGCGAACCAGCGCCATCACGCCGGCGCGGTCACGCCACAGGCCGGGACGGTACTCGTACGGCGGCGAATGCGGGGCCGACCCGGCAAGCACGTCGATCGCGCACCGGCGGACCTCCGCGGCCGGGTCCGCGACGGCGCACCGGCGCAGCACCGCTTCGGTGCCGGGCGCGTCGGGCCAGCCGTGGGCCAGCCAGTACGCCGCCTCGTGCCGCACCGCGCCGTGTCCGTCCTCGCGCACGCGCCCGCGCACGTGCGCGCCCGCCCGCGGATCGCCCGGCCACAGCCGGGCCAGCGAGTCGACCACCTGCCGGCGCACGTTGTGGTCGGGGTCGGCCACGCCGCGCTCCAGCAGCCACGCAACGGTGCCCGGTTCGTCGCGCCAACGGCTCGCGTACGCGGCGACGGCCTGGCGGCGAACGTAGCCCTCCGGGTCGTCGACTGCCCGGACCCGCACCAGGGGCCGGACCCGCGGATCGGCGGGACGCAACTCCGCGAGCTGGACCAGCGCGGTACGCCGTAGCCGCCCTTCATCGGCACCGGTCGCCAACGCGAACAGCCACTCGACGGTCTCCGGCTCTGCACGACCGCGGTGGGCGATGGTTTCGAGCATCGCGTCCCGGACGTCGCCGTCCGGATCGCCAAGGGCGCACACGCGCAGCAACTCGCGGACGTCGGGGTCGGCGAGCCAGTCGCGAGCCAGGATGCTCAGCGCCCGATGGCGATCCCACAACTCCTCGGCCAGGAACGCCTCTTCGAGCAGAGCATCCCGCCGCGCGTGCGCGGCCTCGTCCGCATCACCCACGTACATGAGGGTAACGGCCGCGCCACAGCCGCGACCCGCGCCAACGGCGGGACGCATCGCTGCCCCGATCCACCGACGATCATATCGATGGATCGGGGCAGCCAGCGGTCGTCCGCGAGGTCGGGGCGGAAGCCGGGGACGGAGGGCAAGCGACGTGAGTGCGAACACCTCAACGGCCCGATCGTCCTGGTCTGGGACGGGCCACCGGCACACAGGTCCTGCACCGCGGGCTCCGCGAAATCCTCGCGCACCACGTCATCTTCCACACCAACCGGGCGGGCATGTCCGTGCCCGACCTGTCCATCATGGCGGCGCTGGCGATGACGGACATCTTCGGCTTCCCCGTACGACCGCACCGTCGGCGTCTGGGACGTCCCCAGCCCGTGGCTGCAACAGCTCGCCCCGTCGGGCGGCTCGTCGTGCCGCTGCGGCTACGTGGGGCGGCGTCCCGCTCGATCGTGTTCACGCGCGACGACACCAGCGGCACCTGGCGCAGCATCGACAGCCAGCTGGCGGTGTTCATGCCGTTGCGCGGCGCCCTCGACGACGCCCGCCGCACCGTCGAACTCAACCCCGAGGACGACGTCACCCTCCAGGTCAACAAGGACCAGCCCGTCGTCGGCGACCTGCTCAGCGGCGTGCTGAGCAGCGCACCGCACACCGTGTGGACCGACGCGATCTTCCCCCGAACGTCCCGTTCGAGTGGCTCGACCTGTGGCTCGCGCTGCGCCTGCCCGGCTCGATCATGCGGATGAACACCGCCAAGGCCGCCATCGACCGTGGCGTGGTCTCGCCCATGTTCCCCACCTGGGGCGCGATGGCCACCACCGAGGGCCCGAACCTGGCCTACCTCACCCTGCGCCGGGCCGAGCCCGTCGACGGCGAGAACCGCTACGAGGTCGGCGTCGTCGGCCACGGCCCCGGCGGCGCAGCCCTCGCCGACCACGTCGCCGGCGAGGCCCAGACCTGGGACACGCACTACCGCGGCCGCACCGTGCGGTTCGAGCTCGGCGACCGGCACCTCACCTCGGTCTCCGACGCCGGCACCCCGGAAGCGGGCCGGTTCGTGATCGCCCGCCCCAACCACCCGATCACCGTCATCTGGGAATAGCCGACGGACGCCACCGGGCCGACCGCCCGCCGGTTCCCGCTCGTCGCCCGCACCCGACCCTGTCGGGCTCGTAAATCCGGTTGGGGCTGTGACGTGCGGTTTTGTGTGGAGTCTGCCCGGCGGTACTAGCGGCGACAATCGAGGTCATGACCGCTTCGCTGGTGTACCTGCTCCTACGCCAGATTCTGCAGATGCTCACCCAGCTCGCCCGCGACGGCGGAGCGAAAGACGTCGAACTCCTCGTGTTGCGCCATCAGGTCGCGGTACTACGCCGGCAGGTACACCGCCCAGACCTGCAGCCCGCCGACCGGGTGGTGCTGGCCGCGCTGTCGCGACTGCTGACCCGACCGCAATGGTCGGCGTTCTTCGTCACCCCGGCCACGTTGTTGCGCTGGCACCGGCAGCTGATCGCACGGCACTGGACCTATCCGCACGCACGACCCGGCCGGCCACCCATCGACCGGGAACACCGCAACCTAGTCCTGCGTCTGGCCGCGGAGAACCCGACCTGGGGCCACCGCCGAATACAGGGCGAGCTGGCTCGCCTTGGCTACCGGATCGCGGCCAGCACCGTCTGGAAAATCCTGCACCGGGTCGGCGTCGACCCGGCACCACGCCGGACCGGACCCACCTGGCCGCAGTTCCTGACCACCCAGGCCCACACGATCCTGGCCTGCGACTTCTTCACCGTCGACACCGTGCTCCTCAAACGCAACTACGTCCTGTTCTTCATCGAACTCGCCACCCGCCAGGTCCACGTCGTCGGCGTCACCGCACATCCGACCGGTAGCTGGGTCACGCAGCAAGCACGGAACCTTCTGATGAGCCTCGAGCAGCGGGCCGACGGCTGCGGTTCCTGCTCCGCGACCGGGACACGAAGTTCACCGCCGCCTTCGACACGGTCTTCACCGCCGCGGGTATCGACGTACTCCGCACACCGCCACAAGCGCCGAGGGCGAACGCCTACGCGGAACGCTGGGTCGGCACCGTCCGACGCGAGTGCACCGACCGGATCCTCATCGCCGGCGAACGGCACCTGGCCAGCGTCCTAACCGAGTACACCGCCCACTACAACAACCACCGGCCACACCGATCACTCGGCCAGCAACCACCCAACCCGTCACCACAGATCGTCGACCTCAACGCCGCCCGGGTCCAACGACGCCCGATCCTCGGCGGGCTGATCAACGAATACACGCAGGCAGCGTAGCCAAACCGGATTTACGAGCCCTACACGTGGCGCGGCGGGTCATCACGTTCCTGGAAGACCGGCGGGTCCTGTTCGGCCCGCGAGTCGTCGAGGACGAGATGGAGTGCGTAACGTCCGCCCTGGCGATCCGTACATTCGCAACCGAGCAGATTTCGTTGGCGAAGGCCGGCGGACAGGTTGAGCAGTTGCTGCGCTCGATCCGGGCGGCGTGCCGGCGGTTCGTCGATCGCGCCGGACCGGACGCGCGCAACTTCCGCCACGCCGACGGCGACCTCGGCGGCGTCCACGCGATCGACCAGATGAGTCTGGCGCTGGGCGACCTGCGCACCATAATCGGGTTCGCTGTCGCCGCTCTGGCCGACGGCTTCGACCTGCAGGTCGAGGATGACCTCGCGCAGATCCTGCCGCCCGCCGACGAGGACGACCCGAACTGGCTGCCAGGTTTCGACGAATGACCTTAGTCGGGCACGGCCGGGGCGGCAGGGGGCAGCGCCGTCGAGCGGGTCACTGATGGGCGGACAGTCCTCTGAGCTGGCGATACGCGCGGGTTGTGACCTCGTTACGGAGGTAGGCCGACGGCGCGAACCCGTCGGCCACTGCGGTGAGGACCTTCTCGGTGACGCGATTGCGTGCTCCGGCGGTGGCAGCGGCCCGGAACTCGGCGTTGGTGACCAGTTCGCGGACGATGCGGTCGAGGTTGGCCTGGACTGCCTGGTAGGCGGTAGCGGCGAGCGTTTCGATCTGCTCGTCGGCGATGCGCAGCGCTTCCCAAGCGACCGAGTCGTCGGCCGCCGTGTCGAGCGTGCTGATGATGGTCCTGCCGACTCGTTGCCGGACGCCGAGGCGTGCCGCCCGGAACTCTGGGTGCTGCAGCAGCGTGTCGGCCAGGTCGGCGATGCGTGCGGCCACCTCCTCGTCGGTCAGCGCGCGGCGCCTCGAGTAGGCGTCGACATCGTCGGGGTTCGCCGCGGCTAGCAGCCCTCAGCGTGGTGTTGAGCACCTCGGCGGCCGCGTCGTCGCTGAGGGAGTTGATGGCGTCGGCGTGGGCGCGATGCAGCGCGTCGGCGTGGACGTTGAGCCACCTGTCGAACCAAGCGGTCGACCGTTCCTAGAAGTGGACGACACCGTTTGCGGCGAAGGCGACGTCCACGCATCCGACCCCGCCTTTATGGGCGGCGAACCTGGCGGCAGCCCGGACATGCTCATTGCCGCGGGTTGGGTCGAACGGGTCAGCATCCAGATAGAGCACGCCGCCGAGGGTCGCGGCGAGCGTGAGGAATCCGTCCAGGGGGACGCGGTCGGCGTTGCAGCGGACCTGCAGTCCGCAGTCGCGGTCTGGGTTGCCGGCACGATCGTGAGCCTGCGGTCGTCGGCGAACCGGGCCGGCGCGACCGATCAACATCTACCGCGAACGGAACGCTAACGGATGGCATCCCGCAACACTGACAGCACTTGATTTTGCGTCAAGTGCAACGTGCTCAAAAGGGACTAACCTGGCGTTGAAGAGGGCATTCTGCCCGGTTTTGACCGAGTTCTTGTTAGCACCACCGTTAGCGCGCGCTAACAAGAACCGTCCAATGTGTACATTCTGAGCTTGAATATTCCCAGCTCACACTGTCGGGACGGCGGGATTCGAACCCACGACCCCTTGACCCCCAGGCTTGCAACGGCTCCACTGTGGAGTGACGGCTCATGTCGGCCAGTGTTCCCACATCCAAGTGACCTGCCCAGATTAACACGGCTGCGTGTTGACCTGTATTGCGTCATGCTTCCATGTCCGCCTCGAGTTGATCTCCGCTGTGAGCGCGTTGTTAGCGCCCTCCGATCAAGTGCCGTTCGTGATGCTGCGTCCACGCTGGACTTGCGCGCCACCATCACGGGCCCTTTGGGCGCATCACCTCGGCCAAATGCTCAAGGTCGCCGAAAGCGCGCCGTGCTGGAAGACTCGTCCGGTGAAGCGCGAACGAGCCATCCAGCTTGTCGAGCAACTGCTACAACGTCTCGACGCCGAACACCACGCATGCCGACGAACCTGACTACCGAGGTGTACCTCTTCGGGTCATTCGCCCGCGGCGCTATCGAGCCCCACGACATCGATGTGGCCATCGAGATGGACAGGGACGACCGTTGGGTCGCCCACACGGTCCGCTCTCTCAGTTCAGGTCGCAATCCGCAAACACTGATCCGTCGAGCTTTGGTCGGCAACCGCCGCAGCTTCGAATTTTTGTTCGACGGCGCGGCGCAGGCAGACTTCCCGATGACCTTGCTCTGGCGGCGCGGTGAAGCCATCAGTATCGCCGCCCAGCGCCTCCACGCCCTGCTACCCGATCCCACCGCGACCCGAGCACCTCGCGACGCGATGCTGCCCCAATTCGAAGGACTCGACCGCTGGCTCGATCGACCCGCACGCGAGCATCTCACACGCACAGGAATGCTCGCCGCCTTGCGAGTTGTTCCCTTGAACACCGAACTGCTCAACGGGGCCGACAGGAGCTGAGCCGCGCGGACCATCCATCGGTTTGTCCTGCACACCGACGTCACGATCCATCCACGAACGACTTTCAACCTGTTGGGCTCATAACTCGGATCAGGGCTGTGACATGCCCACCACCCCGCGTCCTCGCCGCCCAACGCCGCGAACGAGCCTTCGCCACGTAGCTCGCCGGACGATGCGGCGTCCTATGGATGTCGACCCGACACCCCAGGTGCCGGAGTGCCCGCCGATCGGCGGGGGCGTGGTCCTGTGCCGCCAGATGGCTGCCCGACGTGTTCATCAACCGGTTGCTCTTGCTGCCGCGTCCCGAGCGGCAGTTGACCGAGCGGTACGACGGTTACCAGCCCGCCGCGCCTGGCGGGTGAGCCGTCCTGTTATCCGAAGACGCGACCGCCTCGGAGGCATCCTCCACGAGTACGAGCACGCGGCCTGACCAGCACGGACAAGATTTTCGGCGAGGGCAACGCCCCGCACGGCCGGTAGTGCACGCGCCCTACCGGCCGCTGGCGCCGTCGCGCAACGCCCGACGGATGTCGGCGATGAGCTTCAGGGTCTCTTCCGCTCCCAGGCCGCTCACCGCGGCCAACCGCTGCCGCAACGAGTGGACCTTTCGCTGTTGGTCGCGCACTATCGACGCCCGGTCCGAGTCCACCACTTCCCAATCGGCGGCGAGATCGAAGAGTTCGGAGCCGAGCCTGTCGAGTCTCTCCAGCAACGCCCCTGTATCGCGTTGGTCCTCGATCGTCAGGTCAAGCGTCGCCTGCAGCCCTCTGGCGCGCGTGATGCCACTCGGCCGGGGCTGCGCTCGATCGTCAGCGGGGACGGGTGGCCTGTGGTCCACGATGCCGACGGGGTGCTGATCGGCGGTCGGTTGTGGAATCCCGGGCAGCACGCGTAGAGCGTCGAGCGCGGCCCGGGCGAACGGCAGGACCTCGGCGGGTATGTTGACGAGGCCGTCGGGATCGTGCATCGCCGCGAGGAAGTTCGGCGGCGAGTCGTGGTGCTCCGCGACATACTTAGTCAGCGCGTCATACACCCGCCAGACATCATTCCCGCGCAACTGCGACATCAGCACGGCCTGCACCCCGGGCCGGAACTCGAGGTAGGCCCGGCCGGTCCGGTCCCGCCCCGCCGACATCAGGCCACCGGCAACCAGCTCCGCGACGTCGCTGACGGTAGCCTCAGGGATCAGCTCCTGCCGGATGGCGTTGAGAACCGGCAGCGTGATGCTGGAGTAGGGCGCGCACAGGCGGGCCAGTCGCTCGGCCGGGTCGGTCGCGATGTGCTGGAACGTCTCAACCAGCTCCGGCCCGGTGGGCTCCGGCACGGGCGCGGCGCGTTCGCTGGCCGGCCACCGACCCGGTGCCATCAGGACCGCGTCGCAGCCGTTGGGGTCGTTGCGCATGAGTGTCATCGCCCAGCGGCGCAGCAGGACCGGCGTCAGTCCCGCGGCCGGCAACGGCATCACCTCGGCCGGCTCGGCGCCCTGCGGCAGGGGCGGCATCCGGTACCGCAGCTGGCCGTTGGGGGTGCCCACCCCCGAAGGCGTCACGGCGACCGCCGGCAGGCGCAGGCCGCCTCGCCGCCACAGGCGTACCGGCAGCGGGTTGAGCAGCGCGGTCGGAGTGGAGGACGCCCAGGTGCTCAGGACCCGCCACACGTGCGGAGCCCGCCATCCGCGTGCCGCACAGTCGGACAGGATCAGGATCAGCGTGCGCGCGTCGGTCGACCGTATGAGGTTGAGGCCGCAGCCGCGGCCACTGCCGTCCTGCAACGTCGCGGTGTCATCGCCGACCGTCAGGTGCAGGACGCTCACCTGCCGGAACGCTCCGACCTGGGCGAGGAGGCCGCCGAACTCGGTCGCCACCGACTCCCATGCGGCCATGGTCGCAGAGTCGTCGATGACAAGCGCGACGTCGAACCAGCGCTCGGGTGCCTGCCTGAATACCGGGTTCAACTGTCGGGTCTCGGCATACGCGCGGACCGTGGCTTCGATGTCCAACTCGACCGGACGTCCGGCCCGCCAGGGGCGTTTGAGCGGCCGCAACGCCCGGATCAGGTCCATCGCCCGGGGCAGCGCGCGCGTGCTGTGCAGGCGATGCAGCGTCGCGTTCGCCGGTTCGGCCGGATCCCAGGTGTCGTACAGGTTGGGCTGCGCGTCGCTCGACCCCGGCGGGGCGTTGCCGGGTTCGGGTGCCGGTGCGGGTGCGGGCTCCGTCGGCGGCTCGACGCCGGTTGGCTGAGCCGTCGGGGTACCCGGCTCGCCAGGGAGGGTCTCCGGCTGGTCCTCGAGTGGTACGGCACCCGCGGCCGCCGCCGGTCTCCCCGCGGCCAGCCAGACCGCTTCCGCGAAGGCCGTGGCGTCCAGCTCCGGGAAGGCGGCCACGATCGGCGGGATGTGATCGTCCACGGTTCAGGCCCGCGACAGGTTCCGCATGGCGAGGTCCAGCAGGCGCTGGCGTTGCTCGCCCTGTGGTGCGTCCTGACCCGCGAGCAGGAAGATCGCGCTCAGCAGTTGGTCGACGGCCACGGTGTCACCTCTGGACAGCCGGCCGAAGAATTCGTCGACCAGCTCCTTTGCCGGACCTGTCGTGGGGTCAAGGTTGAGATGGGCCCGCACCACCTGCGCGACCAACTCGTGCTTCGGCATGGGCATCTCGTACCGCACGCAGCGGCGAAGGAACGGCGCGGCGAAGTCGCGTTCGCCATTGCTGGTCATGACGATGAACGGAAAAGCCGTGCAGCTCACCCTGCCATCGGTCACGGTATGGGTGTCATCGCTCTTCCACAGGCGCACCCGGATCTCAGACTGCTCATGTCGGGCGAGTTCGGGGATCTCGTACTCGCCCTGTTCCAGGACGTCGAGCAGGTCACCCGCCAGGTCCAGGTCGCTCTTGTCGATCTCGTCGATGAGGAGCGCTCGAGGGTGTTGCGCCGGGACGAGCGCGGTGCCCAGGGGGCCGAGCCGGACGAACAACGAGATGTCATCGTTCTGCTTGAGCTGGTTGGCGTGGATGCGCCCCAGAGCGTCGTACCGATAGAGCGCCTCGGCGAGGGTGCTCCGCGACGTGATGTGCCAGCGCAGCACCTCGCCCAGCCCGAGTTCCGCCGCGACCGAGTCGATCACGGTCGACTTGCCGGAGCCGGGCAGTCCGGTGATGAGCAGCGGCCGGCGCAAGCAGAGGGCGGCGTTGACCACGTCGACGAGCCCGTCAGGAGGTTGAAAGACGAGGCCGAGCGACCGCCGGGGAAACGTCCGCCACGGCGGGGCCGGCTCCCAGTTGACCGGGTTTTGCCGCTGCCGGCCGTCGCCGTGGTAGTACGTCGTCCAAGCCATCCCACACACTCCTCGATCGCTTCAGCGTTGGAAAACCGAGCACAGGTCCAACCAGTCGCTGTCCTCCCAGACCGCACGGACGGCGACGAGCGGCTCGGTGCCGCCGGTCCGACGCCAACGCCGATAGGCGTGGCCGAACTCGTCCGGGAGCCGTTGCCAGTTGTCTGCCACGTGCTGCCGAACCTTGCCGTCGATGGTGTCGGTGCTCTCCCGGGGCCACATCACGATGGGCGCGTGCGTCAGCAGAAGTTCGGCGAGCGCCACGTCAGAGCCGGGGTGATGCTCAAGGCCGAGGGCACCGTTGTGTTGCTGGTTCACCAGCTTGCTCCGCAATGCCGGCCCGTCCTGCAGGACCTTGCTCGGAAGCCACTCCATGACCTGCTCGTCCGTCGTCGACGCGATGCTGTCCAGCCATTGCACGGCGAGCAGATTGACCGCCCGCCCGTCGTGGTCGGTCCGCCAGTTCCAGTGCATCCGGAAGTCGTACAGCAGTCCGAGCCGGACAATCCGTTCCGCATCCTCGGGGTGCCACGTCAGCAGAATTCCCGCGGGCGCCACCACGTCGATGTGCCACAGCCGCCGCCGCCGTTCGGCGGCGAGCTTCTCCGCCCAGTGAATGGCCTTGTGGAGCGCCTCGTCCGCGCCGGCGCGGTCGCCGGCGCAGGTGATCACCCAGCGCGCCGGAGGCTGCCCGTCCTCGTGCAACGACGCCATGACCGTGTCCGGCCAGCTTTCGGTCGGTCCGGGCAGCCGCACCACCAGCCGCAGCGCCCGCCTGTCCTGCTCCGCCCGCAAGGACCGCAGCGCGTCGCCGAGCTGGAGGTTCGCGTTGAGTTCCGCGGCCCACTTCGCCAGCTCGAGCACATCGAGATCCATTCTCAATTCGTCCGCGAGGGCGGCGACGAACGCCACGAGCCCGGCCCGATAGTCACCGTCAAGGCCAGACCGGGCGAAGGCGACGTGTTCGATGTAGTCGATCTCGCTGGTGAACGGGGCGTGCGGGCTGGACGCCGCCGGCGGAATCCCCTGCCGATCCAGCGCGACCAGCGCGCGCCGGAAGACGACCGTGGTTGGCGCGGCCGGTAGCCACCGACGGACAAAGGCTGCCGTCCGCTCCGTCGCCGACAGGGTGTCGACGAGCCGGCGCGCGCGGACGGTGGCGGGGGTCTCGATCGTCGTCGTCTCCGCCGCGCGCCGGAGCTCCATCAGGGAGCCGACGCCGGCCGGCTGGTCCGGTAGGAGGATCGCGCGGGCGGTCGCCAGCTGCTCGGCGCCGATGGCCCCGATCAATCCGTCGGAAACGTTTCGTCGCGAATACCTGCGGTTGTGGGCGAGCCACAGGTGCTCGGCCGATCCTGGTGCGCCGTCGTAGGCGAATGAGCCGACCGACTGCCCGGTCACCGTCCCACGCAGACTGCCGTGCACGTCCGGGATGGCGAGGACGTCCTTGTCGATCGGCAGGCCGAACTTGAGCACCTCGACGAGGCTCGTCGTCATCCGCAGGTCGACGGCCTGCTGGACGACGCCCGCAGCCAGCAGCAACTGCAGGCGGGTCTGGCCCGACCGCACGCCGGCGATCAGGTCACCGGCGTCCGGCACCGCACCCGCGGCCATGCAGGTGTCCACAAGCCCCAGGACGCCGTTGACGCCCGGATGGTCGGCGGCGACGCTAAGATGTTCGGGCACGTTGACGGCGCGGTTGCGCACATGCTCCGCGGAGTCGTGCGCCATGTAGTACAGCCGGCTCCTGCCTTCCACGACGAACCCGTGGCCGAGCAGGGCGATGATCAACGTGGCGCGCCGGACGCCGGCGAATTCGATGGCCGTTGTGATGTGTCCATCCACGTCCTGCTTCGTCAGCTTCCCATCGACGAGGGCTCTCCCGTCGGGCAGGCCGGGATCGCACGCGCCGATGTGCGGGTCGCGGAGCACCGCGGCAAGGTCCTGGGCCGCGCGCGCCAGCCGGGCAAGACGCAACTTGCCGTCGTAGTCGACGGCGACGACGAGGCAGTGCCGCAGACCGATCATCGCGGGCCCGACGCGAGCGCTTCGGCAACCGGCCCGGCGACGTCGCCCTGCGACAGGTAATTCGTTGCCGGGTGCACCCACAGGCCGTCCGAGTCGACGCGCGCGCTCACCGGGCGGACGCGGCCGGAATTGCGGCCGAACTCCTCCTCCAGCAGCGGCCGGCCGGTCAGGATGTCATCGCGGTCCCAGAAGTTGAGCCAACGCTTGACCGGCTCCGGCGTCCACAACGGCTGCGGGCGCAATCGCGGAAGCACCGCCGAGCGCATGCCGAGCGGCGAGCCGATGGTGACAAACAGCGGCAGGTCCACTGCGGACTCGTGGAGCGTCTCCCAGGCCACGATCGAGCCCAGCGAATGTCCGATGACCACCGCCGGACCCTGCTCCAGATGGGTCCGCAGCCGCGCCCGGACACGCTGGTCGAGCGTCGCCCCCGCCGCGTCGGGCTCGCCGCGGGCCAGGTACCGGGCCACCTGCGCGAGGTCCAGGATCATCGCCTTGCCGATCAACCACTGTCCCGTCGATCGCACGCCTGGCAGGTCGAGCAGCGTGGTGGCAACGTTTATCAGGCGGCGCGCCAGGTCACCGGGTCCCTGTCGCCCCTCGACCGGCGCAAGTTGACCGCGCGCGAGGGCCAGTGCCTCCTGACCCGCCGGGTCGGACCCGTCGTCCGCCGCGGACTCCGCGATCTCCAACAGGAGCTCGCCGAGTATCTCGGCGGAAGCCGGGTCCAGGTCGAGGCCTGCCGTGCCTTGAGCCTCCTTCGTCGCGAAGAGATCGGTGTAGTACGCCACCGCGGTGCGCACGCCGCGCCCATCGGGGAGGGACGCCGCCAGGTCGCCGTGACCCGCCTTCCGGGCGCCCTCGGCCAGCGCACGGGTCCAGATTTGCAGCATGTCGGAGCTCTCGCCACGGCCGACGCCGTGGGTCAGGACCAGTTGAGGACCCATACACTCTCCCGAATCACCCGATTGTCGCGGTCCGCGCCCGGCTCGGTGCACGTCTCAACCGTTGCCGCCGCGCGCCTCCCGAAGCGCCTGCCGGATCGCCGTGATGATTTTGGACGCCTCGTCGGCCTCCATCTCACCCATGCTTTCCACGCGACTGCGCAAACCGTGTAACCGCTGCTCCTGTTCACGAACTCGGGCGGCCATCTGCTCGTCCACGTCGTCCCAGTCCTGAGCCAGTTCGAACAGCTCGGACGCCACCTTGTCGAGTTTCTCCATAAGCGCTTCGGTGTCCCGCTCGTCCTGAATGGTGTAGTCGAGACTCGCGTGCATGTCCGTGGCGCGCTTCTTCGCCCTCGCTTGTGGGTCGTTGAACTCTGCCATGGAATCCCTTCCTCGGATCCGCAGGAAATGAAGCAGACGCAACACAGCCGGATTGCCGGAGGACGCCTCTCGGCGCGGCCGTTCGATCATGGGCGCAACTTAGACCGCACGGCTCGGGCCTCCGCCTCGATGGCTCCGCGGACCCTTTCCAGCGCGGCCAATTCCAGATTGACGATCTTGCTCACAAGTGATCGCAGACCATCTTCAATGATCCGCGCTTCGGCCGTCAACTCATCGGATTGCGCCGCGTCCCACAGCGCGACCATTTCGCGCTGATCGCTCGCCACCTGTCGCAGTCGCGCGGCCAGCTCCTGCTGCTGCGTTGCCAGCATCTGCCATTGCTCGGTCTTTGCGTGCAGCTGGTAAGCATCCTCTGGCATCGATCCCAATCTGCCGCTCGCCTTCGCCGTCCGGGACTGCCGATCAAGGCCCGAGCGGGCCGCCACCACCGTACGCCACCCTTCCACCGATGCATATCGTGCCTTCGATCAATCGCCGTGTGTCGGACTGAGGACGGTCCTGTCGAATTGGTGACCGACGCTGGGTGCGCCATCGGCAGGATCAAGCCTCACAACCCCCTGACGGACGGGGCGCGAGCCGGTATCGGTCGGCCGAACGGTTCGAGCCGTCCACCCGTCAAGACATGGCACGGGCCGGCTGCGTCGCCATAGGGTTCGAGCGTGCCGGACATCGACGACAGTGGCGATCGGATCGACCTCGTCCTGCGCATGGTCGACGCGTCAGCCGCGGTCGTGGCGCCGGAGGACCGGGACGAGGACTTCGACGAGTATGCCGATGTGGTGCGACGGACCGGGTGGGTGCCGGGGTTCGATCCGCGCAGCGCCGACGGGACCGCCGCGGGCATGTTCGAGCCTCTTTCCTCGGCGTCGGGCTTGCCTTCCTCGGTCAGGTCGCGATGCTCGTGGTCAACCAAGCCTGTCGGGCTCGTAAATTGGGTTTGTTGGCTGTGACGTGCGGGTTTGTCCGTGGCGACGTTGCCAGCGGCGACGATGATCCAGGCCATGAGCGCTTCGCTGGTGTACCTGCTCCTGCGTCAGATCTTGCAGATGCTGACCCAGCTTGCCCGAGACGGGGGCGCGAAGGACGTCGAACTGCTGGTGTTGCGGCATCAAGTGGCGGTGCTGCGCCGGCAGGTCCACCGCCCCGATCTGCAGCCCGAGGATCGGGTCGTGCTGGCGGCGTTGTCCGGGCTGCTGCCCCGACCACAATGGTCGGCGTTCTTCGTCACCCCGGCCACGCTGCTGCGCTGGCATCGGCAACTCATCGCCCGGCACTGGACCTACCCACACGCGCGGCCTGGCCGGCCACCCGTAGACCGCGAGATCCGGGAACTGGTCCTGCGTCTGGCCGCCGAGAACCCGACCTGGGGCCATCGCCGCGTGCAGGGTGAACTGGCTCGGCTGGGCTACCAGATCGCGGCGAGCACAGTCTGGAAGATCCTGCACCTGGCCGGCGTCGACCCGGCACCCCGCCGGACCGGACCCACCTGGCAGCAATTCCTGACTGCCCAGGCGCACACGATCCTGGCGTGCGACTTCTTCACCGTCGACACCGTGCTGCTGAAGCGGATCTATGTACTGTTCTTCATCGAGCTCGCCACCCGGCAGGTCCACGTCGTCGGCGTCACCGCACATCCCACCGGCGCCTGGGTGGCGCAGCAGGCACGGAACCTGCTGATGAGTCTCGACCAGCGCGCCGCCGGTCTGCGATTTCTGCTGCGTGACCGGGACGCGAAGTTCACCACAGCCTTCGACACGGTGTTCACCGCCGCCGGTATCGACGTGCTCCGCACGCCGCCGAAGGCCCCGCGGGCGAACGCCTTCGCGGAACGCTGGGTCGGCACGGTACGACGCGAGTGCACCGACCGGATACTCATCGTCGGCGAACGGCACCTGTCACGCGCGCTGACCGAGTACACCGCTCATTACAACGGCCACCGGCCACACCAATCGCTCGACCAACGACCGCCCAACCCACCAACGCAGGTCGTCGACCTCACCGCCGCCCGGGTTCAACGACGCCCGATCCTCGGCGGCCTGATCAACGAATACACGCAGGCTGCGTGACCGGAACCCGATTTACGAGCCCCACAGGATCCACACCCCGTACAAGCAACCGCCGACGGCCGTCAACTCTCTGTCGACAACCGTGCACACAACCTGCTCCTGCGCTCGATGCGCTGCCTAAGCGAACGCGGCTTCGCCAGCCTCACCGGCCGCTGGCGAACACTACGCCACACCACCGCCAGCCCCCGGCACGCTCGGCAACATCGTCGCCGCAGCGCTGTATCCCACCCATTTCGAACACCGCTACCTACCGCAATCTCGTTGAGATCACGTCATTGAGTCCGGGCGAATACTAGAAGAAACAATTATCGCGCACCTTCAGAAAGCTCGTCGGCGCGCCACCGCTGGTCGTCCGGCGACCCACAGCGTTATCTTCGTGGCGGACCGGCTCTTGTCCCGCATCACTTCAATCTCGTGCTCTCGGGTAACCGGGTCTCGGAATTCAACCTCGAAACCGCCTCGAGGACGCCGAGCAATAGACACATACCACCCTTCCTCGGCGTCCTTGGGCTCCAGGATCACAAACGTATTATCGCTGCTGTTCAGGTTCTCCATCAGGATGAATATGACATCCTCCGACGGGTCCGGGACGATACGCCCGTTCTCACACTCCGCTCGGAAGTAGAAGTCGTCAGATGACATCGAGTAGTCCTTCGCTCTCGGATCGACAGACGCTTGCCATCGGCTGCTGCGTAGCTTTTAGCTGGTTGTGGGCATCCAGGCGTGTCCACTGTGGAGTCGGGTGAAGGCTTCGAGGGCGTTGATGCCGTGTTTACGGACGATGGACAAGTAGCTGCGGACAGCACAGAAGGTTTCGGCGCCGGTCCAGGTGCGGAGTCCTCCGCTGATCTTCTGCCGGAGTTTGACCATGCGGATGTCGCGGTCGGAATCGCCGGACTGCTTCCCCGGCGCCCGGCCCGACGGCTGACGCCGCGACCGCGGCGACGCCTCACCGACCCGTCCGACGACGGCTTCGACGCCGTCCGCGAGTCCTTGCGCACGTCGCCCAGGATGCATTACACCGCCCATCAAGATCAGGAGCAGGTGATCAAGGACCTGCTGAATGGATCCGCTGCTACTGCAGTACCCGCCCGGCACCGATCAGTCTGATCGCATCCGTGACAGTGGCGCCCCCAGGCGCAACGGAGCCAGCGTACGCCTCGCGATTCCACGCACCCGGCCATCTCTTGACCATGTACGCCTCGTTTGCGAACGCATCCGATGAATCATCGTAGTTCCGAACGACCTGCATGTACGAACCCTTGCCGAAGTCAGCGTACTCCCGGTAGGTATAGCGACCGATCGGGTCCTGGCTGACACCCCACTTCAACAGCTTCCCGTCCTTCGAGAAGATCGCGTACAGCGATGTCTGGCCGTAGTCAGGCCGATCTCCGAAGATCGGCTTACGCGTGTTGCACCAAGGGCCGCCTGCATTGTGCACAAGGACCGGCGCCGTGCCTGCCATCACATAGTACGTGTGGAGCGTCGCAACGCTAATGTTGTGCACCCGCTGCACCTGGCTCCAGACACGGACCGCCGCGAGGTGCAGCGACTGACCGGTCGCGGTTTGCACAGTGTCGCCGGCACGCAGGTCGACCGGTGCCATCCAGCGCCGAGCAGCCGGAACCCAGATGGGGTGCTGATCCGTGACGATGATGTGCGCGACCGCTTGTCCGGATTCCCCGTCTGTGTCGACTGTGAGATCGACAAGCACTTTGGAACCCTCACCGACGATCGTTGCCGTAACCTTCTCAGACAATGTCAGGCCAGTGCTGGGGTCGCTGGCGAGCACAACGTCGCCTTCCGTTACCTCTTCGATCGGCTTGGACGAGCCATCAGCCATCAACACCAGCGTGCCTGGCGCGAAGGAGTTGCACATGATTGGGGTTTTGCTGCCGCCGGCAAAGTTCGCAACGTCCGACAGATCGCCGGTCATCAACTTTCCGCCACTGCCAACCAGCGCAGACTCGCGAATGGGCTCCAAGCTCTGCAAGGCGATCAGGAACGCCGGGTCCAGCGTGCCGTAGTAGCCGTCGGCCGCGGCCTGGGTGATGACATAGCCGGTCGCGTCCACATCCTCGTACGGCACTTTCAGCGTGTGCTTGTCCAGGAACCGGTCCGCTCCGGCCGCCATGTCCTCCAGGCTCATACCGTTCGGCGCGGTGACGAAGTTTGTGACGTCCACAGCGTTGATATAGCTGCGGCCGTTGTACGTCACGGTCGTCGTGCCGTTCTTCTTGACATGTACATCGATCCAACCACCGGGTGGTGGCGTACCGCCGCGGCAGGACGCGCTCTGATAGTGGCAGCGTGTTGCGCCGTCCGAACGGCAGGTGGTCTTCACGCATTGGGTAACCGGCTCAGGAATGAACTCCTCGCCGCCGTCCATGTCCCGGAGCAGACCCGTCGGGTCGCTCATCCCCGTCGGGTTGTTGTTGGCGTAGCTATACCCGTTGCTTTGCTGCGGGTCGCCGAAGTTGGTGATCGCGTCGTCGGAGATGAAGCGCCCGACGGCCGGCTCGTACTCGCGTGCCCCGAGATGTGTCAGGCCGGTGTTGTCGCGGGTCCCCCCGACGAACCCGCGGGGGTTGGGCCATGACGGGTCAACGCCCCGCGGATTACCGAAGGGGTCCGTCTTGCGGCGTGTCACTGCCTGGCTGACCGCATCGACGGCGAGCTGACCGGTGCCGTGATGATCCGCCGCAAGCCAGGTCAGTCCGGATGGGGTACGGCTGGCAACTCCGTAGTACCGCGTCGCGGTGACGGTGCTACCGACCTTGCGTACCTCGAAACCAGGTAGGTATACCGTCGCCCCGGCCGGGTCCTTGGCAACGAGCCGGGCGCCGTTCGCATCGTAGATGTAGCTGGTGGTTCCCGCGCTGTCGACGACCGACGCGAGATGGTCCTCGTTATCCCAGTTTAGCGTCTGACTCGGCTGGCCGACGACGCTACGGGTCTTCATGTTGCCTTTAAGGTCGTACGTGTAGCTGTCAGTGCCGGTGGTGCCGCCCGTCGCGGTAACGCTCGTCAGCGTGTGTCGCTTGTCGGACGTGGGATATGTGTATGTGCGAGTGGTGTCGACGCCGGCACCGATCGCATGCCGAACCTCCTGGGTGCGGTTGCCGTTGTTATACGTGCTGAGACCCGTGTCGTACTTGTAGCTCGTCCAGTAGGGATCAGTACCGCCGACAACGGCGGTTGACGGGGTGGCCTGGCATATGCTTGCCGCTGTCGTCCAGGCCTCGGTCAGCTCGCGCAGGATGTTGTAGTTGAAGCACTGGTTGACCACCACGGAGCCGCCGAGTGTCTCGGTGATGTTCTTGACGTTGCCCGCTGGGTCGTATCCGTAGCCCTCCGTCAATCGTTCGACCCAGGTGTTCGGGTTCGCCGCGTTCTCGGTCTCCGTCTTGGCATTCGTGAGTCTGCCGGTTGCCTCGTCGATCGCGGTCGTCTGCCGGACACGCTTGGCGCCTGAGCCAAGAATCTGCTGGTACATTGCGCCGAAGTTGTAGAAGCTCCGTCCGGCGATGTAGGTGTCCTGACCGCTCATCGTGAGCGGGTTGCCGGTGTTGTCATACGTCGTCGTCACCGTCTCGGCCATGAGACCACCTGCGGCCGGATAGGTGAGCGTGGCCTGCGAACCGTCCACGTTGAACGTCATTGACGTCGTGTAGTCATCGGCCGGGAGCCACGGCATCGCAAGGCTCGATGGGATGCTGGTGGTGGTACCCAGCGCTTGATAACCGTCGTTGTAGCCGGTGACTGTCGTCTTGAAGGTGTCCGAACCGACGAACCGGCTCGCGGACGTCACCTGTCCCTTGGCGATCGTGTCGTAGAGCCACGAGGCGCGTTTCGTGCCGGTCGTATCGACACCGTCGTACAGGTCGGTGACCCGTCCAAGCGCGTCATAGACCCTGGTGATGCTGACATTGCGCGCGTCGGTGGTCGTGACGGGCTGGCCCATGAGGTCGAAGCTGACTACGTTGGTGGTGCCACGGTCAGGATCGATGCTCTGGTCAGCCCAGCCTCGCAGGTTGTAGCGCGTGGCCCACACGTTGTTGGACTGGTCCTGGACCTGCGTCAACCGGTCGAGGGGATCGTACGTATAGGTCGTTGCCTGGTACGACCCGGTTGCCGTGCCGCTCAGGTACTGCCGCAGCTCCGTGGTCAGACCACGGGCGTTGGAGAACGTGATGGTGGCCGCGCCGCCTGTCGGCGGCGTCGTGGTTACCCGGTCGCCGTCGTAGCTGGTAGACGTCTGCCACTTGAACGTCGGGGTCGAGACGCCCGCCGCATACAGCGCATCGGCGGTCTTCCGTCCGAGCGTGTCGTAGGTGTACCGGTGCTGGTTGAGGACCTCGTGGTCACCGAACGACACGAGAGTGTCCACCGGACCGCTCGCGTTGTTGTAGACGATCGAGGACTTGCTGACGAAGCCGCGGCTGTCGAACTTCGTGTCGGCGATGATCCTTCCGCCGTTGGCCGCCGGCGCCGAGGCTTGGGTCTGCCGCGCACGGAGCAGCCCGTCTGAGAATTCATAGGTGCTGATGATGTTGTTGTTCGGCCCGAGCTTCTTCGTCAGCACGGAGCTCGGTTTCTGGTCCGCAACATTGTTGTAGTCGTGAATGTTGTAGACGTATTCGATGTTCGGTGACAGGTTCGTCGCACGTCCGGCTGCCCATACGTGTGTGAGCCGTCCCAGCGGGTCGAATCGCACGTTGGTGGTCTTCAGGTTGGCGTCGGTGGTGCTGACCGGCGTGTTCCGGTTGCCGTCCAGTGTCACGGTCGACGCGTGGCCGAGCGGATTCGTTGTCGTGACACTGGTGACGGTTCCGCCTGCGGCGGTGGTGAACCGAGTCATCGTCTTGTTGTCGGCGGCGTCGAAGGTGTCCTGGATGCGGCCGTTGGCGTCGTAGATGGCATGTGCTGTCTGCCTCCACACCGGAGTGCTGCCGGTGAAGGAGTCCAGCGCCGTGCTCTTGGTGTTCAGACCGCGGGTGCCGATGGAGCCGACCGCGGCGTTGTCGTCGTACAGGGTCTGGCTGCCGCCGAGGTGGTTGGCGGGCGCCGGGCTCGCGGTGCAGTCCGTGATGAGGGTCTGCGCCGGGTAGTCGATCAGCCAGTCGGTGGTGTTTCGGGCGTAGGTGATGCTGCTGCACCGGTCATCGCTGGCGGTTGTGGTGTCGCCGAGGTCCTTGACCGTGGTCGGCTGCGCATACGTGGTGTCATACGTGGTCTGGCTGTCGGTACGCCGCCATGTCGACGTCGCCGCGATCCAGGTGCGTGTCTGCGAGCGGGCCGTACGGACATACCCGGCGGTCTGCACGTTCGGTGCCGCCCAGGCAGGTGTCAACGTCCGGGACGCGGTCTGCTGCTGCCACGGATCGTTCAACGTCGCCGACAGCAGCGTCGTGCCGGGCCCGTCATATTTCCGGGTCTCGCGGAGGAACCCGGCGAGCCGGTCGTCGTCGGCGAGTGCCGGGCCTTCGGTCGCGGTGACGGTGGCGGTGCGGGTGTACAGGCCAGCGTCGGTGCGGTCCTTGTCCATGCCGCGCATGTACAGGTACTCGGTATAGCTTTGCGGCTCACCCGACGCGCCGGTGGTCACCTTCACCGTGGAGTAGCCACGCCACGACGACCAGCTCCGGTAGGAGATCTTCGTGGACCATGCGCTGTCGTTGTGGTGCCACAGCACCGCCGTGGATGAGTTCGCGGTGCTGTAGTCGTAGCCGTGCACGACGTCCGGGTTGCCGCCGACGAGGTCCTTCTCAAGGACCTGGGAGACGGTGTACTTGTTCCACCACGACCAGCCCGGCTGTGCCGCAGGCGGTGTGTAGTACTGCGGAAAGCACCGCTGCGTATTGTTGTCCGGGTCGGGCAGCGAGCTGATGGAACAGTTCGTCGCGTTGTACGTGATACCGAGTTCGCCGCCGGTGCCGTTGCTGACCCGGGTCACTCGGTACTTGTACGTCTGTGGGACGCCGGCACCCACGTTGAAGTCGGTGCGGTTGGCGTACGCCGTGCCGCCGAACGTGACCGCCGGAAGGGCCTTGACGCCCCCGACCTTGCCGGTGCGGGTGATGCTGGCCAGCCACAGTGACGGGCTGGTGCCGTCGCCGGTCGGAGGGAACTGATGGGTGAACGTCCACTCGTCGACGTCGCGGTAGGACGTGCCGCCCCACACCTTCGTCGTCACGCTCGCGAGGCGCTTCGAGGTCCAGAACGTCGGCGAGACGTTGTTGTTGCACGGCGGCCCGGCACACTTCAGGTCCCATGGCGTGTCCGGCCAGTTCGCCGTCACCGGGTTCGACCCCGACCAGCACGACGCCAGACAACGATCCCCGGTCGTGAACACCATCTGCATCGGCGCCGGCGTGGACAGCGACGCGTTCTTTCGCGTGCCGTAATCCATCCGGTTCAAAACGACGCCCCGGTCATACGCCGCGGTCGCGTTCGGGTTGCCGAACAACCCGGTGGCGTTACCTTCCTTGGTGTACCAGTACGACATGGTGTTGCCGTGCGGGTCCTCGACATAGTCGAGGTTCCACCGCCACGTCTGATAACACCACGACGCCGCGAACCCGCCGACCTGGAAGCACGGCTCGTCACCGCGGTTAGCGAACACCGGGATCCGCAACGCCGAGTTCGTCTCCGGATTTCCCGCCACCCAACCAGGAATCTGGTTCAGCCCGAAGTAGTACTTGGTGCCGTCCGTGGCCGTGAGCTTCCAGTGCTCGCCGTTGTTGTCACCGTTGTTGTTGGTCGTGCTAGTCAGCAGCTCAAATTTCGAACCGTCGTCGCTGGCGAGGCGCCACGTGCTGGTCGCGTCGTCCAGGACCAGTTCACCGGAGCGGCCGCCGAACACCACCGTGGCGTTCTGCGACCGCCAGCACGAGTCGCTGGTGGCGTTGGTGAAGAACGGCGCGTAGATCGGCTCACCAGGCTTGCCGACGTTGAGCCACGCCCGCAGCGCGTCACCTTCACGGCCGATGACATCGACCTTGCCGTCGGTGTCGAAGTCACCGGCGACGAGAAGGTTCACCGAACCCCAGACGCTGCTGGAGAACAACCGAGCGTCCACCGTCACCGCACCGCCGGTGGAGGTGTTGCGGTAGAAGTACATGTCGGTGCCGACGACCGCCATGATGTCGGGCTTGCCGTCAGCGTCGTAGTCCTTCAACGGCAGGAACGCGCCGTACCCCGACCAGCCCGTCGACCAGATCGTCGACGCGCCCACACTGAACGTACCGACGGTGCCGTTGCCCGGCCACACATACATCGCGTCACCGGAGCGGCCGAGGATGTCGCGTTTGCCGTCGCCGTTGTAGTCACCCTCCAGGAACGTGTTCACCGACCCCCAGACGCCACCGGTCTGCGTCCACGTCGCGGACGGGCTGCCGGCGGTTGAGGTGTTGCGGAAGAAGTCCAACCCCCCGGGGCTGCTCATGGTGGTGCCGCGCACCGCGAGGATGTCGACCTTGCCGTCGTTGTCGTAGTCCGCCATCGGCAGGAACTTGCTGTACGCCGACCAACCCGTCCACCCCGACCAACCCGACGTCGGCAACACCACCGACGGCGCCAACGAATACCCCGCCCCGCTCCCCTGCCCCCGATACACGTTGAGCTGATTGCCGACCCGGCCGACCACATCGGTCTTGCCGTCGCCGTCGAAATCACCAGCCATCACCACATCGGCGATCTGCCACCCCGGACCCAGGTTCTGCGCCGTGCCCACCGACGCGCTGCCCGGATGCGACGTGTTCCGCCACAACATCATGTCGTTGCTGCCGTTGATACCCACCACGTCGACCTTGCCGTCGCCGTCGTAATCCATCACCGGCAGCACCCGCCCGTACCCCGACCAGCCCGACGTCACATCGATACGGTTGTTGTAATCGTCAGCACACGACCGGAACGACCGCTCGATGTACCCCGCCTCGTAACCCCAGCCCTCACCGATCCACGACGTCTGCGCCCCACTGGCATTCGTGCGGCCGTCGACCTGACTCGACGAATACCCCAGAGCCACCTGCGGCACCGGCCCACCCAACCCCGGCGGCGCCGCCAGGGGATAGTTCCAGGAGAACTCACCGGACTGCGTCCCCGCCTGCCACGACCCCGCCGCGCTGAGCGGCGTGTGCGAATAATCCGGGCCGTCCGCCGACGACGCCAACGCCGTCACAGCGAGGACCGTCGGCGCCGACGCCACCAGCGACCCCGACCGCGACGCCTCCGCCAGATCCGCCTTCGACGCCACCTGCGCACCCACCGACACATCCGCCGTCAGCCGGGTGCCCACCTTGTCGTTGCGGGTCGCCACCGCAGTCCCCTGCTGACACACCTCCAGCTGCGGCGTGCTCAACGCGCACTCCGGCAACTGCAGCAACGTCAACCGCGCCGACCAGTCACCGCCATACGCGTCCCGGAACGCCGAATAGTCCACCTCCACCGACGCCGAACCCACCGCATACGCGTCATCCGCCCACGACATGCGCAGCAGCACACCCGACACACCAACTGCCGTCGCCGCCGCCCGGTCGAACACCTCAACCTTCAACCGCGACGGCCCAGCCGTGGTCTTCGCCTGCGCCGAACGACCCGCCCACACTGGCGAACTCCCCGCCCGCGCCCGCGCACCCGCCGCCGGCACCGAAATGTCCACCTCGGACGACCCTGCCGCAGGCCACGTCACCGGCCGCGGCGCCCACGCCGCCCCAGTGTCCGTCTGCGACACCGTCCTTGGCCGCACCGTCTGCGTCGACACCGAAGCCGACTTCTGCACCGGCACATCCGGATCCGACGGCACCACCGGCGCCGCATGCGCAGGTAACACCACGAACAACGCACCAGCCAGAAGGCCAGCCGCCGCGAACACGGTCACCCGCCGACCAAACGCCGACACCGACACGATGCCTCCCCGTGCGCCGAGCCCGCCAACCGGACATCGACGAACCGCAAACTACGCGGGGAGATCAACGGCACACAAGAGGTCACGATCATCAAACACGCAGCGCCACCTTGCACAGACATGCACGAACACCGTCAACGCACGGCACGACGTGCACCGCAACCAGATCCGCAGGCAGCGAAAAACACGGCCGCACTCACCGACCGCACACCCAGACAGCGCATCCCAGTCAGCACGAAATCCTTGCACATTGGGTAAACGTCACATACGTCCAAGATCTGGCAAACAACCACCGAGACCCGCACGCCGCGTCAGCCAGCCGACGCATTCCGGCAGGGCACACCGCAACGCAAGATCATGGCTACGTCAATCACCTCGGCTGCCAGAACGGCACGCTTGACCTCGTATGGATCTCAGCCGGCGGCCGAGCACGCCCGTGTCATCTGAGACCTCATGCCAGGTGTCAGTCGACGATGGCTTGATATGCGGCTTGCTCGACCTTGGCTTCCACACTTCCGACACCGTGTTCAATGAGCCGATCGGTTAGGTCGAGACAACGGCCCCGAATCAATCCTCCTGGGATCGCTTGTGCATAGATCGCAAGAACGATGTCGGTGACGTAGTATCCGTCTGCTGCCTCGCGCGTGGATATGTCGCCCGCTGTCTCCGCCGACGTAGCTGCCCACGATTCGCAAAGATCGAGCACGGATTCAGGCATTTCGTCGCGTCGGTTGCTGAGTACGACCAGCATGCTTGCGGGGTGGGCCGCAAAGGCACGGGACCGGGCCAGCCGCTGAAGCATCTCGGAATGCTGAACGAGCGGGGCAGCGGTGTGGCGCAGGACGTTCATGACCTGCGAGCAGACGTCGTCGTCATCGTCGTCTGCAAGACGGTACAGCAGCTCAACGCTTGCGCGTACCGGTGGAACATCGGGGACATCTGCCTCCCTGGTCGGGAGTTCATCGACAAGCTGTGCGAGGAATTCGGCTACTCCTCGGCGGGCGTGTACGTCATCGAGAGCCACGGCCAGGCAGTACGGATCATCGTCGGCGCCGATGGATACCGCTTTGACCGCGAACAGGGCCGCAAGGTTGCCGGCGCGTCGTCGGATTGCCGGCTCACCGGACGAGAGCATCTGTCGGACGAGCTCGTAGGCGAGTACTGAGTTGGTGTTGGAAGCCGCCCAGACTACTTGGCCGAGGTTGGGTGCGTACAGCACCGCGTCATTGGCGGATGCAAGCCACGCGCGGACGCCCCGCTCGAACATGTCGGGATCCACGGAGAGCACCGCAAGCAGCGCCTGCGGCGCGAACACACGAATGGACTCATCTGGGTCATTCCAGACTATTTCGATTAGCTGACGTAGAATTGCCAGGCGCTCCGCGCGGTGCTCTGGAGGTTGTAGGAGCGCGCCTGCCGCGTTGGCGGCTAGGCCGCGGGCGTGATTGAGGCCGGTCACGACTGCCCGATCGCCGAGATCCCAGCCGATGTCCCTTGTGGTCGTCGGACCGCGCAGGAACGCGGTAGGGACGATGCTGACGATTTCGTGCGGGAGTTGCCAGCCCGCGCATCGATGGATGACTGGCAGGATGTCCATGTCGGTCTGTATCGCCCGGCCTCGGGCCTCAAGGGTGGTGATCAGCTGGATGATCACATGTTGGTCGGCGTCGTCGATCGTGCTGATCGCCTCACCGATGCCCCTGAGGACAGCGCCCGTGAGCCGTGCGGACGCATCGGTTGCCGCCAGCAAGATGCGGGCGAACCGGATCGGGGCCTTCTGCGCCTGGTCATACAGTGCGACGGTCATGGCGTCGGCAGTAGCGTCCGCGACGTCGTCCAAGGCGTCGCCATCATCGTCACCCGTGTTCTCGTCGGAGGTCGCCAGGGCGTTGATGGCCTCTGCCCACTGTTGATCAGGGGACTCCGCGGTCGGTGGAGACACCGCCGCACGACGCGGTGTGAACTCAACCTCTTGCGGCTTTGCGGTGGTCGGCGCCGGTCCGGTGATCCGTTCCAGCTCGCGAAGGTTTCCGCTCAGTGCTGCTGGCAATGCAGGCCCGAGACTGCGGCTCAACTGACCGAGCACCACAACGCGCTCAGCCCCGTCGGCCGGCATCGACTCGCGTGTGACGCCCACTGGCACCTCTGTCGGCGGGTAGACAGCAGCAACGAGATCCAGAGCCGCCGCTCGCTGACCTGAGTCCCCGGTCGTGGCGATCTGGCTTACCACGGCGCCCCACGCCCAGCCGGACGTTATGTAGCGATCGAGCCCACGGACGCGAGGGTCCGCGCACCACTCTAGTGCGTCTGTGACCATTGGGCCGGCTGCATACTCGTAGGCATAGCCAAGTGTCTCGTGAACCGGAAAGAGGTCGCTGTCGTGGAGGGGGCGCAGCGTCTGCCGAAGTTGCCCAGGGTCGGCGTGTGCCGCCAGGCTCAACGCCAGGTGTAGTGCGTCGAGGACCTCGTCCCGCAACGACCGTCGTCCGTACGAGAACATCCCTTTGGTCGTCCGAAGCCCCGGCATGGAGGCGGGCACCCCAACTGGCCGCCAGTCGGCACCGACGTGGACAGTTCGTTCCCAGTCGCGGATGAGGATCGGGAGAACCGTCGCGACGTACTCGACTGGCGTGGCCCGGGCACAGCCCTCTAGGATGTCCAGGCCAGTGGACTCGTAGTGCAGCGGAGTGTCCTCACCGAAGCCCTGGAAAATGCTGTTGATGTTGTGGTGCAGCGTGATGCGTTCCGCGGCGTGCAGCCAGGCTCCGATTGCTCGGGCGGCGTGGCGCGTGCAGTTCTTGACGATCGTCGAGAGGGCATGCCGGCCATCGTCGTTGAACGTCAGGTCGACGATCCGCCGTACGAGCGCATCCGCATCTGGAAGATCATGCGTCGTGGCTGCGTGAACGAAGTTGGCGGGCGGCGGTGCTGTTGCAAGCTCGGCCACAGATTCGACCACTGCGATGAAGAGGTCGGCGACGTCTCGACCGTCTTCCGCCGGGCCGGCCATGAAGGCGATCCGGAGCAGCAGCCGCATCGTGCGATCGAGGGCTTCGACGTTGTCGGCGAGCGTACGCGCCGCCGCTGCTGTCGTGTCTGGGCTCGACTGCGCGAGCCAAATCAGGAGGCTGCTCGTCTCTTTGTTGCTGAGCAGGGCAAGCTCTTGCTCGTGTGGACCCTGCGGGGCTGGTGGGCTCGATGACAGTTGCATCGCTAGGAATTGCGGCAGGCTTCGCTGAGCCATGATGACCGCGAAAGACGGGGCGGCCAACGTCCTCCGCGCGTGGAACCTCAACGCATCGCATGGGTCCACGGCACGGTCGAATACGACCTCGAACTCGGCGTCCGTCACCGTGCGACATTCGCGGAGCATCGAGTATACGGCCGCACGAATGTGTGATCGGGTGCGGTTGCCGTCCAATGCGACACGGAGATCAGCGACGTAGGTTCGTTCCTCGTCCTCTTCCTTGCCCAATGCCAGCAGTGCGCGCACCTGACCCGACCTCAGCAGTTCCTGCGGTCCCGCGGCGAGAAGGTCCGCGACGGTGGTGCCTGCTTGCCGAATCCCGACCGCGACGAGGTACTCCAGCAGCGTTTCGTGAACGAACCGGAGTCGCCGCCTCTCCTTGATGATCACGCCGTGATGAACCATCAAGTCTCTGGTGTCGGGAAGGTCGGCAAGTATGGACTCCGGGGCGGACAGGATTCCATGGTGACTCATGTCGGCCGCCAGGCGGATTGCTGCGCTGGCGTACGACGTCCCCCCAGGCGAGTTACAGAGGTGCCGTGCTACGTGGGCGTGGTACCTCGCAACAAGATCGAGCTTGGTGCGCACAGCGGTCAGCGGCTCGCGCTCGGATTCATCTGCTTCGGAGTACAGCTCCGTGAACAAAGCGAGGTTGAGCGCGTTGCCGAGGAGTCTACGCAGCGCCCGCGGGGTGTCAGCATAGTCGAGGCCAAGTCCACGAAGGACCGACGCGACCTGCTCGTCGGCGAGATCGCCGAGGGCGATCTGTTCGATTTCTGAATCGGGGACGATCTGTCCCTGTCCCGGCTCGTCGGGCTTGCCCGGCGCGTCAATCGGCGATAGGCCCAGCGCGCGGCGAAGTGAGCTGTCGTACCGGAGGTCTTCGGTTCGGCACGCGACAAGCAGCTTGAAATCCTTCGCGGCTCGGGCCTGTGACACCACCTCGCGCAGCGCCAACAGCAGGGACGGGTCGCGCCCAGACATACGCGACACGGAGTCGATCTGGTCAATGACCAGGACAGCACCCTTGCCGGCGCCGGCTCTGGCCATCGCGATCGATGGCGCATCGCCGAATCCGATGGCTTCCTGCCGGCCGAGCTGAGCCGCGGTCGTTGCTGGGCTGGCCAAGTCGAGACGTAGCACTCCGATCACCACGTCGTCGGCGATACGGCGGCAGACTTGTGCGAGTACCGACGACTTCCCGGTGCCTGGCCGGCCAACGACGGCGACAACAGTTGGTCCGTCTTCGGCGGTCAACTGCTCCGTGATGCGATCGACTTGAGCACGTGGCACGAGCGGTAGCGCTGGGGGTCGTGAGCCGTTCACCTGCTCGACGTAGGTGTGGACGACGTCCCTCAGTGCCTCGGAGACGGCCGTGTTGGTGCCGGAGCGGGGATGATGCCCCTTTGCTCTGAGCACGCCCCACAGTTCATGTGCCGTGATCTGATGCTCGCCAAGATGCTGCTCGATGTGGGAGCGGATCAGCCCAAGGGCTTCTTCCGGGTCGCCCTCCATCGTCTTGGCGATCTGACCGATCAGCACATCGCGCAGCGTTTCGTCGTCGATAGTCCGGAACTCCGCAAGGCGAAGCCGTCGATGAACGACGTCTGCCGTCGTGCTCCAGTCGCGCTGCAGTTCCTTGGAAGCGGCCTCTTCCTTGTCGCTGAGGTCGGCCTGCCAGCTCGGAAACGTCAGCCGGCGTGCCTTCTTCGCCATCCGCGCGAGAATCGACGGCGAAGACGAGACGAACACGACGAGCGCGCCAAGGTCGGTTTGACGGGCAAGCTCGACGAGAAAGCCTTCACTCCGGAGCCGGGCGACCGTCCAAGATGTGCCATCGCTGTTCTTGCACTGATGTGCCTCGTCGGGGCCGCCGTCCGCTTGGCTGACCAGCCGAAACTCGATCGCGTCGGTGCCGGGCTCCTCGACGCACAATGCGCCGAAGTGGCCGTCAAGGACAGCGAGTGCGCCTTCGAAGATCGTCCACCATGCCTCATAGCGCTCGCCCAGCTTGCCAGCGATGCCACCACCGGCAGACGTCACCTTGGGTGCGGCCTTGGCTGCGGTTCTCTTCGTCGGCATCCTGTGCCTTTCGGGGCAGCCGGCTGAGCGGCGCGTGTGACCGAATCCTAACGGTTTCTCTCTGCAGTCAGGCCGCAGAGGCACGGCCCGGCGGTTGTCCGCCGCCACCGCGTCCGCGCCTCGCTCACCAGGACCTGACGCCAACGGTCGACCTGCTCGCGGTAACCTCGACAGCGGCGGAGCGTCGTGGAGAGGGTGCAATGGCCAGCGTGGACGTCCTCATCGTTACGGCGCTGCGAGAGGAGTACGACGCGGCTCACACAGTCGGTCTAAACCTCGCATCGGTGGCGAAGACTCAATGGCGGAAGCATGATCAGGCTACGTCAGCTCCGTACGAGACCATCGAGGTGGCGACGACAGCCGGGCCGCCACTTTCAATCGCGTTGGCGCGACCGACGCGGATGGGTGGCCGTTCAACCGCTCCGATTGCGACCGTCCTCGCTGAGCGCCTTGACCCGCAGTGCCTGGCGATGTCCGGCGTCTGCGCAGGCAACCCGAGCGACGTTGTCCTTGGCGACGTGGTCGTCGCCGAGATGACCTACGAATACGACGAAGGCAAACGAGCCGACACGAACTTCCAAGGCGATCATCGGCATCTACTGCTGGATGACACCTGGATCCGAGCGATGCAGGAGTTCTCGCCGTCCGACCTGCCGAGCTTCGGTCCGGCCACTCGCGACGAGGCGACCCTGTGGTTCCTGGAACGGCTGCTGGCAGGTGACGAGCCGCGGAGCCACCCCGCCCGATCCCGCTACTTCCCGGACGGCACCTGGCGGACGCGGCCTTCGCAGATGCAGGCCGACGGCTTGATCGATCGCAGCGGCCAGGGTTGGGCGTTGACGGACGAAGGCCGCAGGTTCATCGAACAGCGACTATACGACGATGTCGACGGACCGCGCACCCTCCCGTTCGCGGTCAAGGTGGCTCCGATGGCCAGCGGCAGCGGAGTGGTCAAGGACGGTTTGACGTGGGCAAACCTCGCGCAGATGGGGGTGCGTTCCGTTGCCGCGCTGGAGATGGAGGCCGCCACCATCGCCACCGTCGCCCGTCACCAGCAGGTTCCACACTGGTTGGTCGTCAAAGGGGTCATGGATCACGCCGATCCACGCAAAGACGACCGGTACAAGCGGTTCGCGGCCCGTGCCTCTGCCGAAGTCCTCTATGCGCTGCTGACGCATCTTGTCGTTCCGCGACCCACCCAGAAGTCCGATAGTCACAACGATCTCCTGGCAGGCGGGCCGCAGCATGGCTACCTGCAAGTGGCGGCGTTGAGCGGACCGGCTACGCCGGCTTCCTCGACGGACGGCGGCGATTTCACCGATGCGCATCAGCGGACGTTGCAGCTGGTATCCGAGCTATTCGTTCAACACGACAGGTGGCCGGCCTTCAACCTCATCGACCGGCCGCTTCGCCGGCAGGGCGTAGACGCCGCTAAAGCCGTCTCGACGATGCCTGCCGGATTGCTCGCTGGTATTCGGGAGAACACTGAGCCGATGCCGGACAACCCCATCCAGCTGACGGTTCGTGGCATGGCCCGCTGCCGAGGAACCGAACGGGACGTAGCGCTGTTTCTCGCCGCTACCCGATGGGCCGCAGTCCTCGACGACGAGTTCGACCCCAGCAACGAACCCACCGCAGTGCCCCGTCTGACGTCGCACGACGTCGCCGAGCACTTCCATCTGGCTGACGCCCCCCGGGCATTGCACCGGCTGTACGCAATGTTGCTCGTACAACGCTGGGGCTTTGGCAGCGGTGGAGGTGAGCCAAACGACTGGTGGTGGGAAATCAGCCGCGACATTCAACGGTTTGCCGCTGTCACCACCGCCGACGAGTACGACCGAGCACGAGCCACGTGGGTGACAGAGTCGACCCGGCCCTCGCGGATCTGGCAGGCGCAGGCCGCCAACGGCGGACAGACCGCGGCGCCCGAACGGCGTTCAACGCCGGCGGATCGGCTCGACCAACTTGCCGCGTCAGACCCTGTTCCCGATGCCGCCGCTCGCGTCAACGGCCACCTGTATCTGATCATTAGCCCACGCTCAGCCGAGAGCGACGTCCTCGGCTCGATCTGCACCCCCTCTGCCACGGCTGAGCTGAACGCCGCAGTCCAGCACGCGATCGCTGCTCGCGGCAGGGAGGCGTCGTTTGCGCCAGATTTCAGCGCCGGATCCTGGCGTCGCAGCAGTAGAGGTATCCACCGTACGGACGGGGTCCGCGAAGACAGCTCCGTTCGCGAGGCGTCGCTGCTGGTGTTGACAGTCTGTGAGGACGGCAGCATCACCGTGCTGTGCGGCCGGGCCACCGATCATGCCAGGCCAATGTGGAGGCGAATCGGCGCACCTGAACCGCAGGCAACTCAACCGGTGATCTTTCCCGCACTGATCCTCGGTCTGACCCACAGTGCTCTTGCCCTCGCCGGCGACCTCGGTCAGCGTGTCGCCAGCTACGACGGACCGTGGGACGTCGGGCTGCGCCTTACCGGTATCAAGGACGCGATCGCTTACGATTACGTGCTTTCCGGCGACGAGGACGTCGTCCATCCCTATGACGACGATCTCTATGAGCGAACCACCACGGCAACCACCACCGATCTCGCGGCGAACGCCGACGGCCTTGCCGAACGCCTCGTCGCGCCGCTGCTTCGGGCACTCACCATCGACTCGCGATACCTGCCATATCGCGCAGCCTGACCGGCTTGTCCGCGGCGACGCAATGCACCGCCATGCCAAGACACGGAATGAAGCGCCGCGCTGGCGTGTCATCGCGGGTTAGAACATCGAACTGGCGTTGAGAGGTACGCTGAACGGCTCCAGCGTCAGGCTGTCGGTTCCCTCGAGGCGTAGAGACATGAACTCCTACTTCGGCGTTCGGGTGCCCCGGCTCTGCCGGGTCCGGTCAGATGATGTCGGTGACGAGCTGTCGTTTCCATCGGACGACGACGGCTTCCTGTCCCCGCAGTGGATCGAGCCGGTCGGGCTGGACAGCGAGATCGCTGGCCGGGTGTTGCCACTACAAGATGTCGTGTATGTCGGGGCTGTTGTGCTGCTCGGCGAGCCGGGTCTTGGCAAGTCGACAGAGTTCGACCGCCTCCGCACCTATGCCGAAACAACCGGGTTGACCGTGAACGGCCCAGTCGATAGTGCTGACATCGTTGATTGGGCCTCGTTCGAGGAGTTCATCGGACGGCATCTGCGATCCCTTCCGTCCAAGGCAACGTCAATGGCCACTGACGCGTTCACCCGGCCGGCGCCCGAGCGGATCATCATCCTGGACCAGGTCGATGAGTCGCCTGCGCTGCGACAGCTCGCCACCTATTTCAAGCGTGCGCTCGAAGGCCGCGACACCAGCGGTCTCCGCCTCATGCTCGGGTGCCGAACCGCGGACTACCCATCCAACCTCACTGCAGTACTGCGGCACGCTTGCGGCGCCTGCCACCTGGCGGATCTGGCGCCGCTCACCCGCGCTGAGGCCATCGCGCTGTCGTCGAGTGTCGCAGGCATCGACGGCGAGGCGCTCATTGCGGCAGCCGTGGAGCGTGGCGCGACCGCTCTGGCTAATGTGCCTCTCACGCTTGAATTGCTCTGTCGCACGTTCCTCAAGCATGACTCTCTCGATGCGCCGCCGGCAGCGCTGTTCGCCAGAGGAGTCCTGCAGTTGTTGGACGAGTACGACAGAGAGCGCGCCGGCGTGAACGATGACTCGACCCCAGGTCAGCGGCGGGCGGTCGCGGAACGGATTGCCGCCCAACTCGTGTTGTCGGGCCGCCGAACTGTCTGGCACGGCCGGGCTTTGGAGGCTGGTGGGCAAGATGTGGACGCCTCCGCCTTCGTCGGCGGCGAAGAGGTTTGCGACGGCGGGCCGTTCCACGTCACCGCCAGGCTTGTCGCCGCAACGCTGGCGACCGGGCTGTTCACCGGGCGAGGGGTGAACCGGCTGGCGTTTCGCCACGCATCATTCGCGGCCTATCTCGCCGCCTCTTACCTCGTCCGACGCGGTGTGCCGCAGGCGCAGCTGCGGCGGCTGTTCCTCATGCCGGTCGGCCGCGTCGACCACGCCATTCCAGTTGCTTTGCGTGAGACAGCAGGCTGGCTGGCCGGCATGATCGGTGCAGAGACGCGATGGCTCGCAGACGCAGACCCAGAAAGCCTCGTACCGCACAGCCCGCTCGTCGACTCACCCGCCGTACGCGCGGCGATCGTCGACGCGATGCTACGCCGCGCCAGCGAGGTCGAGGTTGCAGACCAGCCATGGGCCCGGGCCAGTCGATATCTCGCCCATCCGGATCTCGGCCCACAGCTGCTGGAGGTCCTGACAACAGCTGACGCCGAGCCCCCGAAGGACTGGAACCCCTGGGCGCGGATCCGGCTGGCCGTCCGCCTCGCCCGCGACGCGGACGACCCTGACCTGCTCGATCGGCTCCTGCGTCTGGCGGAGAACGAAGCCTGGGACGACTCGACTCGAATGCTGGCGGCATCGTCCGCGTTCGCAGCCAACCCAGACAGGGCGGCCGGCCGGCTGCGGCAGCTCCTGCATCGATTCGCGGAACCAACGCACGTAGCCAGCGTGGACCCGATTGGAGAGCTGCGCGGCGGTCTGCTGCACATGCTGTGGCCACGATACGTCACGACCGAGGACGTGCTGCCCGTCCTGCGGCATCGCAGCCACTCCACGGTCATCGGCTCCATGCGGATGTTCTGGTACACCCTCTCGGAGCGCCTGCCTGAGACCGACCTCGACAGCGTGCTTCGGTGGGCGGCCAACGAGTACGGCCGGAACGAAGACACGAGCAACCCGCCCGACTACTTCGACGATTTCGTTGACGAGTTGCTCGACCGGGCACTCCTCATCGACTCTGGGCACATGCGTAGCGTGGCGACAGTGGTACGCCACCGCATCGAGCAAGACCAGCCGGTGGCCATGCTCGGGGCACTAGACCTCGTCAACCCGGACGGTACGGAGCCAGCGACCGTGTGCGCGTTGCGTCGCACGGTTGCCTATGAATTGCTTCAACAGTGGGTCGAGAGCGGGACGTTCAACCGCGCTTACGCCTGGAACCTTCTAGGGCCCTGGCGAGGACGCCAATTCAGACGCTCCGCTGAACAACCCGACAGCGAGCTGCAGCTAGGCGGGCGGACAACGCTGCTGGACTCCACGGACTTCATGTGGCTCTACAAGTTGACCACCGACGCCGCGGCGGACGGCCGCACGGAACTGGCCGAGGCGCTCGCTATCACAGCGTCGTTGGTATTCGACCTGGCCGACGACGAATCGGCGACGACCGTCCTTGACGACAAGACCCACCCTGTGTGGGTTCACGTCAGCTGGTGGTTCGACCCTGTCCGCGTCGACAGCGAGCTGGCGCTGCGGTGGCAGAGAAGACGACGCAACGACCAGCCGGAAGCAACTCCTGGGGACATCGCGGCGTTCCATCAGCGGCTCCGGCAGCTACTCGTCGAGGCCGAAGCCGGCGAGCCCGACGCGTTCTGGCAACTGGCGCACCTCCTACAGTTCGAACCTGACACAGCCAAAGGGCGGCTCCGCCAGGACGACAACCTGCTGAACCTTCCCGGCACAGCCGTACTGCCCGCCGATCACCCTGAGCGTCTCACCGAAGCTGCGCTGCGGTACCTGTCCGTCCAACACGACCACAGCGCGGATTGGCTCGGACGCGGCGTACTCGACAGACGCTCGTGGGCTGGCTTTCTGGCCTTCGCATTGCTCCACCGCCGTGACCGGCTCGGCGAACTACCGCCCGAATGCTGGGCATGCTGGACACACGCGCTCATCGACTCGATCACGTCACTCGACGACCGCGCAAATCTTCAGCGCAAGCTGCTTGCGGCCGCTGCCCAGTATGTGCCGGAACGGCTTGGGACCTGCCTCAAGGAGTACGTTCGGGCGGACCTCGCACGAGGCAGCTCGCCGTTCGGCGTGCGACTCATCGATCCCGCCTGGGCGCTCCCCATCGCCGACGCATTCGCGGAAGTGACCACCGAGATCGCGGCAGCCATCACCGCGACGGACAACGCGCCTTTCCGCCTCGACTCCGACGAGCACCGAGCGATCGCTATGGAGACCTGGGAGACCGTGGTCCGAGCGCTCATCGACGCCGGCGATGCCCGCGGCGCCGGGCTCGCTCTCAGCCAACTGCAGACCCGCACCAATGCGCCGACGGCACTCACGCTCGCCGGGCGCGCTGGCAGGGTGCTGCTACGCGCTGACGTCGAGAATGGTCTCGCGGCGGTACTGACGGCGAGCGCCGCCCGACTGTCGATCGGCCGCGAGGTCGCACTAGCCACCGCGTCGGCGCACGACTCCAGAGCGTTGCTGGAGGCTCGCTCCGTGGAAGACCTCGTCCGCGTCTTCCGGTGGCTCAGCCAGGTCTTCCCAGCGGAGAAGGACCCGGCCTGGAGACCGGAGGCCCACTTCGAAGGACCGGAGGAAGGAGCCCGCCGGTGGCGAGACAGCGTGCTTGAAGTGCTGGCCACCCTTGGCACCGACGAAGCAGTTGACGCGCTGATCGGGCTGCGCGGCGCATTTCCCGAGCGCCAGTTTCTGGTCTACTGCCTGGTCCGGGCCCGCAGGTCCGCCGCCGCGGAGCGTTGGCGGGCACCGGAACCGAGCGACGTCGCGAAACTGCTCGACAACGCGACCCGACGGTTCGCCCGTACCGATGGCGAACTACTGGAAATCTTGCTGGAAACTCTCGACCAGATCAGCGCCGATCTCCCTCAGCACGGCGACCTGCTGTGGAATCACCAGGCGAACGGCAGCTGGCGGCCCAAGTACGAGTACGCGCTGCAGGCGTACCTCACGCACGAACTGACACTTCGGCTCGCCGGACGAGGCCTCATCGTGAACCGCGAGGTCATGGTCAAACCGACGGATCCCCTCACCGGAGCCGGGGAACGAACCGACCTCCTCGTCGAAGCCACAACACGCACCAAGACCACCGACGAAACCATCGCCAACCGCGTAGCCGTCGTCATCGAGATCAAAGGCTCATGGAACAAGGAGATACCCATCGCCCAACAGACACAACTGGCCGACCGGTACCTACCGGCAGTAAACAGCTCAGCGGGCATCTACCTGATCGGCTGGTACCCCCTCGAACCGTGGACCAACGGCGACAGCAGGAAGAGGGCCGCGGCACGCCTCAGCAAGGACAGCCTGCTCGCCAGTCTCAACCAACAGGCAACGAACATCGCCGCGACCAACGCAGTCAGCACCATCCCCTACCTACTCGACGTGCACCTCCCACAACGGACCCGCACCAGCGCCGACGCACTGCCCGAAGCGTGACCCACCAGGGAGATCACCGTACGGGCGTACGTGTCGCAGATGTGTCGTGACCATCCACAGTGGACCCGGACTCGCCCGCTGCGGTAAAGGGGCCGTTTCACAGATGGGCACCGATCAGAGCGAAGCCTAAAAGTGCTGCTCAAGCCGCATCTTTGGCGATCATCATGGCGCCCAGACTGGACACCGCAGACCTGTGCGCTAACGGACCTTAGCGAGATCAACAGCCCATCCAGCAGCAGGTTCGCGGAAACAGTACGCGCTTACGTGCAAAAACAAGTGTCATGACGCGACCAACGCATCGACTCTGGTCAATAAAAAAGGCCAGCTGAGCTGGCCTTTTACGATGTCGGGACGGCGGGATTCGAACCCACGACCCCTTGACCCCCAGTCAAGTGCGCTACCAAGCTGCGCTACGTCCCGTGCATCCGGACGCCGTCCGGAGCAGCCGCTACAGACTAGCGCATCCCCTCACCACGTCGCGCAGGAGTATCCCCCGTCCCGACTAAGGTGCGGGGATGCGACTTGATCTCGTGACGATCGTGGTGGAGGAGTACGAGCCGGCGATCGGGTTCTTCACCGAGGTGCTGGGGTTCGAGCTGGTCGAGGACTCCCCCGCGACCACGACCGACGGGCAGCCGAAGCGGTGGGTCGTGGTGCGCCCGCCTGGTGGCGGCACCGGGTTGCTCCTTGCCAGGGCTGACGGTGAGCGGCAGCGGGAGGCGATCGGCGAGCAGGTCAAGGGCAGGGTCGGATTCTTCCTGCAGGTCGATGACTTCACGGCGACGTTCGACCGGATGCAGGCGGCCGGCGTCCAGTTCGTGCGGTCGCCGCGGTCCGAGGTGTACGGGCAGGTCGCCGTCTTCCTCGACATCGCCGGGAACCGATGGGACCTGCTAGGACCACTACAAACAACACCGCCGCAAACAACACCGCTGCAAACAACACCGCCGCAAGCACAACAGTGAGCTGCCGCACACAACCGTTCGGCAACCACGTGGCCGCTGAAGCGCAGCCGGGGCGGGTGAGTCTGGGACACCTCACCCCCAACAGGAGGCGCCCCATGAGCATCGCCGTCGCCGGAAGTATCGCGTCCGAAGCGCAGACCGCCCGGATTCTCGTCGCCGACGACGACCCGGACCTGCGGGGAATGATGGCGTACAAGCTGGTGAAGGCCGGCTTCGAGGTGATCGAGACGGACAACGGGCTGGCGGCCGTCGACGCTGCGGTGGCGTGCCTGCCCAACCTGGTGATCCTCGACATCATGATGCCGGGGCAGGACGGGCTGAGCGCGTGCGAGCAGCTGCAGAACGATCCGGAGACGGCACAGATCCCGGTGATGCTGCTGTCGGCGCCGTCGCAGCCGGACGTCGTGCGCAGCGGCGTGATGGCAGGAGCGGTGCACCACATGGTCAAACCGTTCAGCCCGGACGCGTTGCTGCGCAGCGTGCGGTCGCTGCTGCGGGTACACCCGACGCCCGTCGATCCGAACACCGGTCGCGACCACGGTCGCAGCTACCGGTGGTAGCCGCCCGGCGGCCGTGACCAACGGTGTCCAACGGAGGCAGCCCGGCTGGCGCTGGACGACGCGGTGGCTGACCCGGCAGACGCTGGAGAGCAGCGGTACCGGAGGTCGACTCGATCGCGACCGCACAGCGGCTCTGACGGCACGTATCACGGGCGTCACAGCGTGCTCCTACAGGTGTCATCACTTGGAGGGCACCATGGGCTATCTCACCCCACCGGTGGACGCTCCGCAGCGTCCCGATTCCACCCAGGACCAGGCCGACGAGAACCTGAAGTCCCGGATCCTCTATCTACGTTCGTTCCTGCTGATGCGCACCCTGATCGGTGTCATGGGCGTCCTGCTGCCGGTGGCGTTGCTGCTCGGCGACGGGTTCCTGTTCGAGGGCGGCAGGCCCCGCGGGTCGCTCAGCGCGTACTACTACTCCGGCATGCGGGACGTCTTCGTCAGCTGCCTGTGCGTCACCGCGTTCTTCCTGATCTTCTACAAGTTCTTCGAGCGGAACCTGGAGAACACGCTGAGCGCCCTCGCGGGCGTCGCGGCGGTGGGGGTGGCGTTGTTCGCGACGGGGCGGCCCGGCGGCGGGACGGTCCCGACGTCGCCGTTGCAGGACAAGCTCGGCGAGCCCTTCGTCCAGCAGGTGCACTACGTGTGCGCCGCGACGTTCATCCTCAGCCTGGGGGTGATCAGCTACTTCTTCGGCCGCCGTGAGGGGGCCAGGTCGCAGCACCGGGACGGGCACACCGCGCGGTTCACGCCCGAGTTCTGGCGGTCGTTCCACTACGCGTGCGCGGCCGGGATCGGCGTCGCGGTGGCGTACATCGCGCTGACCGAGGTGTTCGGCTGGCCCGACGCGTACAGCCTGATCATCGGCGAGACCGCGGCGGTGCTGTGCTTCGGCGCGTCGTGGCTGGCGAAGGGCCTCGAGATCGACATCCTGGGCAGCGCGGCGGCGGCCAAGGACCAGATCGAGGCGGGCACCACGGAGGAGACGGCAGCAGTCTAGGTGCGGCACCGGTGCGCGCCTCATCCTCGGCGCGCACCGGCCGAACTCGCGGGCATGGGAATGACCGTGTTCGCCGTGCTGGTCGTCGTCGCCGTCGCCGCGGAAGCGCTGCTGCCCCGCCGTACAAAGGCGACGGCGAGGGTTACTTCTTCCCGCGAGGGCTGTTCTTCTTGCGGGGCTTCACGGTGATGTGGATCGGGGTGCCGAGGAAGTCGAACTCCTCACGGAGCTTGCGCTCGACGAACCGGACGTAGCCGGGGTCGAGCACGCCCGTGGTGAAGAGCACGAACTTCGGCGGCGACACGCCGGCCTGGGTGGAGAACAGCACGCGTGGGGCGCGGCCGCCGCGGATCGGGTGCGGGGTCTGCTGCACGAGCGCGGTGAGCCACTGGTTGAGCTGGCCCGTCGGCACCCGGCGCTCCCAGTTCTCCAGCGCGGTGTTCAGCGCGGGGGCGAGCTTGTCCACGGCCCGGCCGGTCAGCGCGGACACGTTGACCTTGATCGCCCACGGGATGCGGCGCAGCTCGCGCTCGATCTCCTTGCCGAGCAGGTGCCGGCGGTCCTCGTCGACGAGGTCCCATTTGTTGAACGCGACGACGAGGGCCCGGCCGGACTCGATCACCATCGTGATGATCCGCTGGTCCTGCTCGGAGATGACCTCGCTCGCGTCCAGCAGCACGATCGCGACCTCTGCCGCCTCGATCGCCGCGTTGGTACGCAGGGAGGCGTAGTACTCGGTGCCGCTGGCCTGTGCCACGCGCTTGCGCAGGCCGGCGGTGTCGACGAGGTGCCAGGTCTCGCCGCCGAAGTCGACGAGGCTGTCGACGGGGTCGACGGTGGTGCCGGCGACGGGGTCGACGACCGCCCGCTCCTCCTTGGCCAGCTTGTTGAGCAGGCTGGACTTGCCGACGTTGGGCCGGCCGACGAGCGCGATGCGGCGCGGGCCGGCCTCGCGCGGGACGACGGGTTTCGCGGCGGGCAGCGCGGCGAGGATCTTGTCGAGCAGGTCGCCGGCGCCGCGGCCGTGCAGGGCCGAGATCGGGAACGGCTCGCCGAGGCCGAGGCCCCAGAGGCTGGAGATCTCCCCCTCGATGCGGGCGTTGTCGACCTTGTTGGCGACGAGGATCACGGGGCGGCCGCTGCGGCGCAGCATCCTGACCGCGGCCTCGTCGTCGGCGGTCGGCGGGATCGTGGCGTCGACCACGAACAGCACGACGTCCGCGGTCTGGGTGGCGATCTCCGCCTGGGTGGCGATGGCCTTGGCGCGTTCCTTGGCGTCGGGCAGCCAGCCGCCGGTGTCCACGACGGTGAAGTGCCGCCCGGTCCACTCGGCGTCATAGGCGACCCGGTCGCGGGTGACGCCGGCGACGTCCTCGACGACCGCCTGACGGCGGCCCAGGATCCGGTTGACGAGGGTCGACTTGCCGACGTTGGGTCGGCCGACGACGGCGACGATCGGCACACTCAGCTCGACGCCATCGACAACGTCGACGTCGACCTCGGCACCTGTGGATGCCTCAGCGCTCACGGGGATCCTTTGTTCAACTGCCGGGGGGCCGGCGCTCGCCTATGCGGTGACCTTGTCCAGCATCCGCTGGAGGCGCTCGACCACCTCGTCGATACCGAGCGCGGTGGTGTCGAGCACAACGGCGTCGTCGGCTTGGCGAAGCGGATCGGCGGCGCGCGTCGAGTCAAGTCTGTCACGCCGGGCCAGGTCGGCTGCGGTCGCGGCCTGGTTGACGGCATTCTCGGTGCTCCGGCGCCGGGCCCGCTCGTCCGCCGAGGCGGTGAGATAGACCTTCAGGTCGGCGCCAGGGGCGACCACGGTGCCGATGTCGCGGCCCTCGACCACGATGCGTGCCGCGCCGGCGATGATGTCGCGCTGGAGGGCGACCAGCAGCGCCCGCACGGCGGGGACGGCGGACACGGCGGACACGGCCTGGGTGACCTCGGCGCCGCGGATCTCCCGGTCGACGCCGACGCCGTCGACGCTGATGTGCGGCGCGGCCGGGTCGGTGCCGATGCTGAGGGTGACGGCGGCCGCGACGGCGTGGATCTTCTCCGCGTCGCTCAGGTCGACGTTGTCGCGCAGCACGGCCCAGGTCACCGCCCGGTACATGGCGCCGGTGTCCAGGTAGCGGGCGTCCAGGGCCTGTGCCACCCGGCGGGAGATCGTGGACTTGCCCGAGCCGGAGGGGCCGTCGACGGCAACCACCAACTGACCGCTCGTCGCTGCCACACCCACTCCTTCACCCCGATGACCACTGCTGTTCGACAGTACTTGACCCGCCGATGGCCCTACCTCACGGGAGGACGTCGTCGCAGGAGGGTGGCACGTCACACGGTGAACATGGCACACCCATGGTGCGGTCGGCCTCACGCAGGTGACCCAGGACGGTGTCGTTGAGGTCGAGCAGCGCCTCGACCTGCTCGGGCCGCAGGGCATCGAAGAACCAGTGCCGCACGTGCGCGACGTGCAGCGGGGCCGCGGCGGTGATCGCCTCCCAGCCGGCGTCGGTGAGCACGACGAACGCGCCGCGGGGGTCGTCCGGGCAGGGCTCGCGGGCGACGAGGCCACGGCTGGTCATGCGGGTGATCTGGTGCGTGAGCCGGGTTTTCTCCCAGTCGGCGGCGACGCGCAACTGGAAGACGCGCAGCCGCCCGCCGGGTGCCTCCGAGAGGCTGACCAGCACGGCGTAGTCGGCGCTGGAGAGGCCTGTCTCCTGCTGGAGCTGGCGGGCGATGCGCCCCCGGACGGCGGCGTTGACCGCGAGAAAGCCGCGCCAGGCCCGCTGCTCGTGCTCGTCGAGCCATGCCGGATCCGTCACATTTCGAAGTCTACCGGCATGGGTGACACGTCACCGTTTTGCTGAGCTATGGTGTCGGTGACACGTCACCCATGACGAAAAGGTTGTGCAATGACCAAGATCGGAATCATCCTCGGCAGCACCCGTCCCGGCCGGAACGGCGAAGCCGTGGCCAAGTGGGTCTACGACATCGCGAGCCGCCGCTCGGACGCGGAGTTCGAGCTGGTCGACCTGCTCGACTACGACCTGCCGCACCTGGATGAGGCCATCCCGGCGTCGCAGGGGATGTATGCCAACGAGCACACCAAGCAGTGGGCCGCGAAGATCGCCGAGCTGGACGGCTTCGTGTTCGTGACGCCGGAGTACAACCACTCCACCAGCGGCGCGTTGAAGAACGCGATCGACTTCGTCTACGGCGAGTGGAACAACAAGGCCGCCGGCTTCGTCAGCTACGGCGCCGCGGGCGGCACCCGCGCCGTCGAGCACCTGCGGCTGATCATGGGCGAGCTCCAGGTGGCGGACGTGCGCGCGCAGGTGGCGCTGTCGCTGTTCACCGACTTCGAGAACTACTCGACCTTCAAGCCGGGCCCGCAGCACGAGGGCAGCCTCGGCGTCGTGCTCGACCAGACGGTCAGCTGGACGAAGGCCCTCGAGACGGTCCGCAAGGCGTAGCCCCTTGAGCGTGACCGGCCCCGGCAGGCGCGCCGGGGCCGGTCGCAGTCCGCCCGTCAGACTGCCGCTGCCCGCGCCATCCGGCCGGCCAGCGCCGCAGTCGCCGCCCGAAGCTCCGGCGGCCCGATCAGCTCCACCTCCACATCGAACATCCCGAACCACGCCGCGAGCCCGGTCCACGACCACGACCCCGCGCTCACCCGGCACCGGTCCGGGCCCACGACCTCGACGAGGGCCTGTCCCCTGGTCCACTCCGTGATCGCCGCCGCCGGCGCGTGCAGGATCGCCTCCCCGCGGCACGGCAGCGGGTCGTGCCCCTCGAAGCGCTCCGCCACGAACGCCGCCACGTCCGCCGCCGGCAGCGGCCTGGGCGTGAAGCGGGGACCGTTCGGCGTCCGCAGCGTCATCCGGTCGACCCGGTACGTGCGCCAGTCCGCGCGGTCCAGGTCGAAGCCGATGAGGTACCACCGGCCGCCCCACGTCACCACGTGACACGGCTCGGCCCGGCGCCGGTCACCGTTGAGCCCGGCCGTCATCTCCCGCACCCCGGCGTAGTCGAAGCGCAGCACCTCGCGCGCCCGTACCGCCTGGCCGATCGCCAGGAGCACCCCGGTGTCGACCCGGGACGGCTGCCAGCCGGCCTTCGCCACCCTGGTCACCTGCAGCGCGTCGACCCGCTGGCGCAGCCGGGCCGGCATCACCTGCCGCACCGTCGCCAGGGCCCGCAGCGCCGCCTCCTCCACGCCCTCCACCGACATGGTCGCCGTCTGCAGCGCCACCGCGACCGCGACCGCCTGGTCGTCGTCGAACAGCAGCGGCGGCAGCTCCGAGCCGGCGTCGAGCCGGTACCCGCCGTCGGGGCCGCGGGTGGCCTGCACCGGGTACCCGAGCTCGCGCAGCCGGTCGACGTCTCGCCGCACCGTGCGCGGGCTGACCTCGAGGCGCTCGGCAAGGGTCTGGCCCGGCCAGTCGCGGCGGGCCTGCAGCAGGGACAGCAGTGCCAGGAGGCGTGCCGAGGTCTCCAACATGCGTCCAGTATCGCCCGCAGTTCAGGACAGAGACTGTCCGCATCTGCTGGCAACGTCAGGGGCATGATTCAGACGAGAGCACTGACGAAGGACTTCGTCGTCAACCGGAAGACCACGGTGCACGCCGTCCGCGGCATCAGTTTGGACATCGCCCCGGGCGAGCTCGTCGCGGTGCTCGGCCCCAACGGCGCGGGCAAGACCACCACGCTGCGGATGCTCACCACGCTCATCGCGCCGACCAGCGGCTCGGCCGTGGTCGCCGGGCACGACGTGGCGACGCAGGCGGCCCAGGTACGCCGGCAGATCGGCTATGTCGGGCAGGGCAACGGCGCAGGTCACATCCACCGCGTCGCCGACGAGCTGCGCACCCAGGGCCGCATCTACGGCCTCGACCGCAGGGACGCCGCGCGGCGCACCGACGAGCTCCTCGACGCGCTCGACCTCACCGAGCTGCGCGACCGCAAGGTGTCGGACCTGTCCGGCGGCCAGCGGCGCCGCCTCGACGTGGCAATCGGCCTGGTCCACGCGCCGCGGCTGCTCTTCCTGGACGAGCCGTCGACCGGGCTCGACCCGCAGAACCGCGCGAACCTGTGGCAGCACATCCTGCGCATGCGCGAGGAGCACCGGATGACGATCGTGCTCACCACCCACTACCTCGACGAGGCCGACACCATGGCCGAGCGGGTCGTGGTCGTCGACAACGGCGAGGTGATCGCCGACGACACGGCGAGCGCGCTGAAGGCGAAGCTGGCCGGCGACAAGCTGATCCTGACCGGCGACCTGCCGTTGATCGCCAAGGCGGCGACGCAGCTCCCCGGCGCACGCGATATTTCCGAAATTTCGGACACAGTACAGCTCCGCGTCAACGACGGCCCGGCCGCGCTGCCGGAGCTGATCGCCGCGGTACCAGGTGCCGTGCGCACCGCCGAGGTCCAACGACCCACCCTCGACGACGTCTTCCTGTCCCTGACCGGCCGCAACCTCCGGGAGAACTCATGAGCACCCTCGCCCTGCGCGACGTCGGCATCGTCGCGGCCCGGGAACTGCGCCCGCTGCTGCGCTCGCCGTTCTCGCTGATCTTCGGCATGATCCAGCCCCTCGTCTTCCTGGCGCTGTTCGGGCCGCTGCTCGTCGGCTCGCTGCGCGGCCAGGAAGGCGGGCTCGGCAGCGACGTGTGGCAGTGGTTCGTGCCCGCAATCCTCGTGATGACCACCCTGTTCGGCACGTCGACCGTCGGCGCGAACCTGCTCAACGAGTTCGTCACCGGCGCACACGAACGGATGCTCGTCACGCCCCTGGCCCGGCACGCGCTGCTCGTCGGGCGCGCGCTGAAGGAGATGGTGCCCCTCGCCGGGCAGGCCCTGGTCATCGTGCTGGTCATGCTGCCGTTCGGCTTCGAGCTGCACCCCGCCGGCGCGCTGCTCGGCCTGGCGCTGCTGACCGTCTTCGGCGTCGGCCTCGGCTCGCTCAGCTACGCCCTGGCCGTCGCCGTGCGCCGCAACGACTGGATGTTCTGGGTCGTGCACCAGACGCTGCTCTTCCCGCTGATGATCCTGTCCGGCATGCTGCTGCCCCTGGAGACCGGGCCGGGCTGGATGCGGGCCGTGGCCCACTTCAACCCCCTGGCACACATGGTGACCGCGGAGCGTCTCCTGTTCGCGGGTACGGTCAGCGACCGCGCTGTGCTCTGGGGCGCGATCGCCGCGACGGCGACGGCAGCCGTCGGGCTGGCCGTCGGCATCCGGGCGATGCGCCGCAGCACCTGACGGCTACTCGCCCACCGCTTTGAACAATGCGCCGATCTCCGCCTGGGACAGGTGTCGCGTCCTGCCCGGGCGGAGATCGCCGAGCCGGATCGGGCCGATCTGCGTACGGATCAGCCGCTGCACCGGGAACCCGACCGCGTCGAACATCCGCCGCACGATGTGGTTACGCCCCTCGTGCAGGACGACCTCGACGAGCGCCACCTTGCCGTACGCGGTGACGACCTTGAACGAGTCGACCTTCGCCGGCCCGTCGTCGAGCTGAATGCCCGCCTTGAGCTCCCGGCCCATCGACCGCGGCACCGGCCCGCCGATCTCGACCTGATAGGTCTTCGCCACCTCGTACGAGGGATGCATCAGCTTGTGCGCCAGCCCGCCGTCGTTCATGAGCAGCAGCAGGCCCTCGCTCTCCAGGTCGAGGCGCCCGACGTGGAAGACCCGGGTGTTGATGTTCGGCACGTAGTCGGCGAGCGCCTCGCGGCCCTTGTCGTCGTCCATCGTGGACACCACCCCGGCGGGCTTGTTCAGCGCGAGGTAGACCATGCGGGTGTCGGTGACCAGCCGCGACCCGTTGACGTGGATGACGTCGCGGACCGCGTCGGCCTTGTCCCCGAGGGTGGCCTCCTTGCCGTTGACGGTGACCTTCCCCTCGTCGATCATCCGCTCGCAGTTGCGCCGCGACCCGAGGCCGGCGGCGGCCAGGATCTTCTGCAGCCGCTCCTCGTTGCGCGGCGGCACCGCGTCCGGCGGCGCGTCGAACGCGGAGCCCTCGAAGGCGGCCGCGGGGTCGGTCGCAGGGACAATGGACGGGTCAACGCTGGGCATCGGCGATCTCATCAATGTCGTCGGGAAGGAACGGGGCGAGCGGCGGCAGCTGATCCACGCTGTCCAGGCCGAGTTTCTCCAGGAACAGCGACGTCGTCCGGTACAGGAACGCCCCACTTTCGGGCTCACTGCCGGTCTCCTCGATCAGACCCCGCGTCACCAGCGTACGGACAACCCCGTCACAGTTGACACCGCGGATGGCCGAGATGCGCGATCTGGTTACAGGCTGCTTGTACGCGACCACAGCCAGTGTTTCGAGGGCCGCTTGGGTCAGCCGGATCTGCTGCCCGTCGAGCACGAACTTCTCCACGTACGGGGCGAACTCCGCCCGCGTGTACAGCCGCCACCCCCCGGCCACCCGCCGCAGGTCGAACCCGAGCCCGAGCGACGTGTACTGCCGGGCGATGTCCTCCAGGACCCCACGGATCCGGTCGACGGGCTGGTCGAGGACCTGCGCGAGGGTGACCTCGGTCGCCGGCTCGTCGACGATGAGCAGGATCGCCTCCACGGCACCGCGCAGCTCGGCGTCGGACATGTCCGCGGGGGGCGGCTCGGTAGGCGCCGCCGGCGTGATCGCCGAGGCGGCCGCGGGTAGGTCGAACAGCACCCCGCCGCTGGACGCCGACTCAGCGCCGACCTCGACCTCGGCCTCGACCTCGGCGTCGGTGACGGGCGAGGTGTCGGCCTCGGTGTCAGCTTCGATGTCGGCGACCGGCGCGGTGTCGACTTCGATCGGCTCGGGCACGGCGTCCGACTCAGCGTCGATGACCAGCGCGGGGCCAGCTTCGACTACCGGCTCGGCTTCAGCCTCGGGCTCGGCTGCAACCTCGGCGGCGGGTTCAGCTTCAACCTCCGGCTCCGGCTCCCGCTCGGGCTCAACTTCGGCCTCGGGCTCCGACCCGGCTTCGGGCTCAGCGTCGGCTTCAGGCTCGGGTTCGGCCTCGGGCTCGGGCTCGGGCTCAGCTTCGGGTTCGAGCTCAGCTTCGGGTTCGGCGGCAGGGTCGGCTTCAGCGGCAGGCTCGGCGGCAACGACCAGCACGGCTTCGGCGTCGGGCTCGGCATCGACCATGAGCGCGGACTCGGCCGTGTCTGGCTCCGCGCCAACTCCCGCGTCGAGGTTGGCGTCGGGGTTGGCGTCGGACTCGGGGTCGGAGTTGACCTTGGAGACTTTGACTGCCTCTGACCAGTCAAAGTCTCCAAGGTCAACACGGTCCGGCGCCGGGGCGTCCGGCGCCGCAGCATCCGATGCCGCGGTGTCCGGTGCCGGAGCGTCCTCCGGGGATGCCTGGTCATCGGCGGCGGTGGGCTCGTCGGCGGGTGCTGGAGCGGGAGGCTGGGCACGTGCCCATGGCGGCACCCAGTTCGCGGCCTCGTCGGCGAGCGACCTCGAATGGTCGTCCTGGCTCACTGGTCCACCTCGCTGTCCGCCTCGGCCCGGTCGATGCCGGCGGAACCGGCACGCTCCCGACCGACTTCCACACTCACGTCCGCCTCGTCCAGGCTCACGTCGCCATCCGAGTCCACGCCGTCCGCACCCACGTCACCAAGGCCCGCGTCACCGAGGTCCACGCCAGCGAGATCCACGCCAGCGAGGTCCGCGCCGTCGAGGTCCACGCCAGCGAGATCCACGACGGCGGGGCCAACCTCGACGAAGTCCGCATCGACGAACTCCACGTCGTCCAGGTCCGGCGTGTCCACGACACCCAACGCACCCAACGCATCCACCGCGTCCGGGGTGTCCAGCGCGTCGGCCGCGGCCGGGGGTTCCGGCGGGGCGGGCGAGCCTTCGTACTCCTCGACCTCGATCACCGCCGCCTCCGCGTCGTCCGGGCCGGTCCAGCGGACGATGAGCTCGCCGAGCGCCTGGACCTGCTCGAAGGAGACGAGGTCCTCCCGGTACAGCTCCAGCAGCGCCAGGAAGCGGGCGACGACCTCCAGGGTCGACTCGCAGTCGATGCACAGGGCGCTGAACGTGGCCTCGCGCTGCTCGATGAGCCGGTCGCGGACGATGTTGGCGTGTTCGCGGACGCTGACGCGGACCATGTGGATGTGGGCGATCGACACCAGCGGCGGATCCGCCTTCGGGGTGAACGCCCGCAGCGCCAGTTTCAGCAGCCTCGCCGGTCCGACGCCGAGGACCAGGTCGGGCAGCGCCTCGGCGTACTGCGGCTCCAGGGACACCGAGCGCGGGTAGCGGCGGGAGCCGACCGCTTCGAGGCCGGCGATGTGCGCCGCCGCTTCCTTGAACGCCTTGTACTGCAGCAGGCGCGCGAACAGCAGGTCGCGGGCCTCGAGCAGGGCCAGGTCCTCCTCGTTCTCGACGGTGGCCGACGGCAGCAGCCGGGCGGCTTTCAGGTCGAGCAGCGTGGCGGCGACGACCAGGAACTCCGACGCCTCGTCGAGGTCCCAGTCGTCGCCCATGGCGCGGATGTAGGCGATGAAGTCGTCGGTGACCGTGTGCAGCGCGACCTCGGTCACGTCAAGCTTGTGCTTGCCGATGAGCTGCAGCAGCAGGTCGAACGGGCCGGTGAAGTTGGCCAGCCGCACCTGGAAGCCTGACGGCGCCGCCGTCGCGGCGTCCACGGTGGCAGGGTCGGTCACCGGAAGACCGTAGCGCAGAAGGCCGGGAAAACCGCTACAACCGCCGCTCGGCCTGCTGGGCGATGACTTCGCGGGCCAGCTGCCGGTAGTTGCGGGCGCCGGACGAGGACGGGTCGAGGGTGGTGATCGGCGCGCCGGCGACCGTGGACTCGGGGAACTTGACGGTCTTGGTGATGACGGTCTGATACACCTTGTCGCCGAACGCCTCGACGACCCGCTGCAGCACCTGGCGGCAGTGGGTGGTGCGGCTGTCGTACATGGTGGCGAGGATGCCTTCGAGCTCGAGGTCGAAGTTGAGCCGCTCGCGGACCTTGTCGATCGTGTCGAGGAGCAGCGCGACGCCGCGCAGCGCGAAGAACTCGCACTCCAGCGGGATCATGACGCCGTGCGCGACGGTGAGCGCGTTGATCGCGAGCAGCCCGAGGGAGGGCTGGCAGTCGATCAGGATGTAGTCGTACTCCTTCAGGACCGGTCGCAGCACCCGCGCGAGGGCCATCTCCCGGGCGACCTCGGTGACCAGCTGGATCTCGGCCGCGGACAGGTCGATGTTGGCCGGCAGCAGGTGCAGGCCGGCGATGTCCGTCTTGATCCGGATGTCCTCGACGGTCACGTCCGAGTCCATCAGGATGTTGTAGATGCTCAGGTCCAGGTTGTGCGGGTTGACGCCGAGGCCGACCGACAGGGCACCCTGCGGGTCGAAGTCGACGAGCAGGACCCGCCGCCCGTACTCCGCAAGGGCAGCGCCCAGGTTGATGGTCGACGTGGTCTTGCCCACGCCGCCCTTCTGGTTGGCCATCGCGATGATCCGCGCCGGGCCGTGCCGGTCCATCGGCATCGGCTCGGGGATCGGCTTGCGCATCGTATATGCCGTCGGATCGGCCGGTCCGAGCTCCGCACCGAGGTCAAGCGATGCCTGCTCGGCGCGCATCGTGGTCGTCCACGACTCCGCCTGGTTCGCCATGCCCGTCATCGAAACTCTTCGCCCCTCCCGGCGGCTCATCTCCACCCGGGGCCGATTCGTCGTCGGCGATCTGGGGAAGCGGGACGGCCGTTGCCCGACTCTACGTCAATGCAGGGTACATACCCCACTCTGCGCGCCCGGCGTGTCGCAAGTGCCATCGTTGGGTACGGTCATCGTCGTGTTGGGACCAGGAGACGTGCTCGGCGACAGGTACCGCCTCGATGAGTTCGTCGCCAGCGGCGGCATGGGGCAGGTGTTCCGCGCCACCGACAAGACGCTCAACCGGACGGTCGCCGTGAAAGTCCTGCTGCCGGGCCTTACCAGCGACGCCGAGTTCGGCAGCCGGTTCCGGGCCGAGGCGCGGATCATGGCGTCCATCGGGCACAAGGGCGTGGTCGGCGTCTACGACTACGGCGAGACCCCCGAAGGCACGATGTTCCTGGTCATGGCATTCGTCGACGGCCGGCCGCTCGGCGAGCGGATCACTCGCGAGGGTGGACTGTCGGCCGTGGAGACCATGGCGATCGTGGCGCAGGCGGCCGACGCGCTGCACGCCGCGCACAGCAACGGCATCATCCACCGCGACGTGAAGCCCAACAACCTGCTCGTCGGCGACAACGGGGCGGTGACGCTGGTCGACTTCGGCGTGGCCCGATCCTCCAACGTGACCTCGGTCACCAAGGTCAACGCCGTGATCGGCACGGCCCTGTACATGTCGCCCGAGCAGGCGTCCGGCAAGCCGATCGCGCCGTCGACCGACATCTACGCGCTCGGCGCGGTCGCGTACCACTGCCTGACCGGCGGCCCGCCGTTCACCGGCAACTCGCCGCTCGAGATCGCGATCAAGCATCTGCAGGACGACCCGCCGCCGCTGCCGGCGGACCTGTCCGGCAGCGTCCGGGCGCTGGTCGAGCGGGCCATGGAGAAGGACCCGGCGGACCGCTTCCCGACGGCCGCCGCGCTCGCCGCCGCCGCCCGCGCCGCCCAGGACCAGACCATTCAAGATCAAGAGCAGGGTGTGGTACCGGCAATCCCCCGCCGCTCCGCGACCGCGACGGCACCACGGGCCGGGACCGTGGTCGGCGGGCCGGGACCGTCCGGGGGCAGGCCCGCGTGGATCCCGGTCGCAGTCGGCGTGGCGCTGCTCGTCATGGCCGTCGGCGTCGTCATGGCCGTCATCGCGCTGACCGGCGGCGACGACAAGAAGGACACCCCCAGCACCGTCCCGAGCGCCACGCAGTCGGCGGCGCCGGCCACCTCGGGCCCGGCACCGGGCGGCGGAGGCGCCACCCGTACCACGGCCGCACCGTCGGCAAGCGCGTCCGCGTCGGCGTCGCCCAGCACCGCGACGAGCTCCGCCGCGCCTCCACCTGCGACATCGCAGGCACCACCGCCCACGACGGCGCCACCGGTCGAACCGACGGGCGGCGCCACGACACCGCCTGTCGACACGTCGGTCCCGGCCGCGTAGCCGGTCGGCCACTTCTCGCGACGCGGGCGAAGTTTCGTCATACCCGCGTGCAACCCTTCGTCCCGGGGCTCCGTCTACCCCGCGACGAAGGGAGCCCGAACGGGTGAACGAAGACGACGAAGCGCAGTTCCGGGAGTTCGTCGCCGCACGGTTCGACGGCCTGCGCTCGCTCGCCTACCTGACGTGCGGGGACTGGCACACGGCGGAGGACGCCGTCGCCTCGTCCCTGGCGAAGCTCTACGTGCACTGGCGCCGTGTCGACACGCCCCTGGCCTATGTGCGCCGGGCGATCGTGCACGCGCTGGTCGACGAGAGCCGCCGGCCGTGGCGGCGCAAGGAGCGCTCGGCGGGCTACAGCCTGCCCGAGCTGCCCGGCCCCGACCACGCCGACCAGGTCGACGAGCGGCTCCGGATCCGCGCGGCGCTCGCCCGGATGGCCCCCGGCCAGCGCGCCGTGCTGGTCCTGCGGTACTACGAGGGGCTGAGCGTTGAGGAGACCGCCGAGGTGCTCGGCCGGCAGCCGGGCACCGTCAAGAGCCAGACCGCCCGCGGGCTCACCGCCCTCCGCGCGCTGCTCGGCGCGGAACCGCGCGACGACGACGACCCAGGCGTCCCGGGCCAGCGATCCGGCCTCGGATCGGGTGCAGGGCACGGCGCCGCCGCGAGACCGGGCCGCCACGCACGGCCCGAGAACGGCGCTCACGAGATGGAGAACAGGAGGGAAGGGCATGGATCACGACCTGCACAGTCTGCTGGCGGCGGCCAGGGACGACGCGCCGCCACCGCGACTCAGCATTGACGACATCACCGCGGCCGGCCGCCAGCTCGCCCGGCGGCGCCGCCGCACCGTCCTGCTCTCCTCCGTCGCCGGTGGCCTCGCCGCGGTGATCACCAGCGCGACCGCCGCGGTGGTCCTGCTCGCCCACCCGTCCGTCGGCCCGTCCGTCGACCCCAACGGCAACCCCGGTGTCGCCACCGCGTCCCAGTCCCCGGCCCGCCGCGCGGACTTCACGCCGGTCGGCGCGTTCGAGACCAACTACACCGGATACACCGTCGGCAGATTTGTGGTCAGCGACCCTGACCTGGTCACCGCCGGCTACCAGCAGTCGACCATCGACCTGACCCTCAACCCGCCGGCCGCCGCCGCGCCGACCGTCTCGCCGACCGCGAAACCCCCCGCCACCACCGGCGCGCCGGCGGTCTCGCGGTCCGCCCCGCCGGCCGACCGTGGCGACGCGCCGGGCGACGGCCGCCTGGTCGTCTACGGTGCCGGCGCCTTCGACCCGCGCGACTTCAGCAACGGCGAGAAGTTCCAGATCGCCGGCCGGACCGCCCTGCTGCGCTATGCCGGCGCCCCGTCGGTGCCGTCGGCCTCCACCAACAGCAAGTACGGTTGCTGCCCCGACCCGATCCTGCCCACGATCGCCTGGCAGTACCTGCCCGACAGCTGGGCGGCGATCTACTGGTCGTCGTTCGAGACCGCGCCGACCCGCGACGAGCTCATCGCGCTCGCCGAGGCCCTGCCGGCCGCCGACCCACGCCCGTTCCCGACCGGCATCTTCTTGAAGGACGTCCCGAAGGGCTACCGGCTGATCGCGGTCAGCACCCGCACCTCGGTCTACGACACGATGAACCGGTCGGTCGTGCGGCTCTCGCCGAAGCCCCTCGCCGGCCCGTTCGTCGCCCCGGTCGACTTCGACGAGCAGCCGTCGATCGTCCTGAGCCTGGGCGTCGCCGACCCGACCATGGGCAAGATGCTCACCAAGGCGTCGTGCCCGCCCGGCAGCGCCACCTGCGCCATGCTCCTCGAAGACGGCCAGTTCTACCTGCAGGTCGAGAGCGTCGGCAGCCGGTCCCTCGGTTCGCTCGAGCTGGCGCAGATCCTCAAGGCCATGGACGCCGGGCAACCCGACGACCGTTCCACCTGGCCCCCGGCGGTGTCGGTCTTCACGTTCTGATCGAAGGGGGCGGATCTGGTCGGGTGATGACCGGATCCGCCCCTTCGATCGCCGCGCCGACATGATCGAAGCGGCGGCCCGGACGGCACGGGCCCGGCGGACCGGCGCTCGTGCGGGACGGAAATGCCGAAGGGCGCCCCCTGATGGGAGCGCCCTGCCGGTGGTCAGGTTACTTGTGCCGGTTGTACATGCGGGGCGACTTGCCCTTGGCGCCCTTGCCGGCGGCGCCCTTGCCACCGCCGTGCTGCTGGATCCCGGGCGGCAGGGCCCGGTTGGCCTGAGCGCGGCGGATCGCCTCAAGCGGGTTCAGCGGCGGCGCCTCGGTCTCGGCCTCGGCGGTCTGGGCGTCCTCGGGCTGGTTATCTGCAGTAGCGGCAGGCATGGCGTCTCCTTCGCGGATGACTTTCGCGGCGACGTTGCAAACGACGTGCCGCGGATGACGAGCGGATGGCCTCGCAGGAGCATGGACAGGCGTCAGCCGCGCTGAGAACGAAGCGGGGAGAGTCCCACAACGGGGGCCGCTGGCAGACCCCTGAAGGCGGGATCGCGGCGGCACGCGCGGCGTCGGTGGGCTCAGAAACGCATGCGCCTACGGTAACACGACTCACAGGGGCCCGGTGAGGTACCGCTGCACCGTCGCACCCACGTGAGCCACGAGCAGGGCCGGGGTGGCCGCGACGATCGGCGGCAGCAGCAGGATCTGCCGGCACATGGCCAGGCCGAGCATCTGCGTCGCGACCAGCCCGGCCCGCAGCGCCGCCTCGGCCGGGTCGGCGACGACCGCCAGCACGACCGGGGCGACCTGCTCGCGGAAGATGTCCCGCAGCCGGGCGGCCACGGACTCGTCGGTGGCGGCGGAGCGCAGCAGCGTCAGCAGCGCGTCGTCGGTCGGGTCGCCCTCCCAGCGCTGGATGAAGTGCGCGACCAGCGTCTCGCCGAGCCGGTCCGGCGGGATGCGGGTCGCGTCCGGCAGCCGCAGGTCGACGTCGACGGCGGCGGCGAACAGCTGGGCCTTGTTGCCGTAATACCGCATGACCATGGACGGGTCGATGCCGGCGTCGGCGGCGATCGCCCGGATCGTGGCCCGCTGGTAGCCGTCGCCGGCGAACCTGGCCCGCGCCGCACGCAGGATCCCGGCGCGGGTGGCATCGGAGCGGCGGGCGGGCAGCTGCACGTCATTCACGCCCACAACCGTAGGCCAACAACCGTTGACACGAAAGTCAACACGTGTTGGCATAGGTCGGTGTACGACGTCATCGTGCTCGGCGCACGACCGGCCGGGGCCGCGACCGCGATGCTCCTCGCCCGGCGCGGGCGGCGCGTCCTCATGGTCGACCGGGCCCGCTTCCCGAGCGACACCCTGTCCACCCATCAGGTCCAGCCGTCGGGGATCGACCGCCTGCGCCGCTGGGGTCTGCTGGAGCGGCTCCTGGCCGCCGGCACCCCGGTCACCGACCACGTCCGCTTCGACGTGGGCGGCACGGTGCTGGCGGGCCGCTTCCCGCCCGCGGCCGGCGACCCGGACACGCCCGGGATCCTGTGCAGCCCGCGCCGGACCGTCCTGGACAAGCTCCTGGTCGACGCCGCCCGCGAGGCCGGCGCCGAGGTCCTCGAAGGCTTCCACGTCGCCGGGCTGACCAAGGAGGGCGACCGCGTCACCGGCATCCGCGGCCGCGACGGCACCGAGCACCGCGCCCCGGTCGTCGTCGGCGCCGACGGCAAGCACTCCCTGGTCGCGAGGGAGGTCGCCGCGCCGGTGCTGCGCGAGGTCCCGCCGCGGACCGTCGCCAGCTACTCCTACTGGGAGGGCGTCGACCTGCCCCGCGGCGAGCTCTACCACCGCCCCGGCCGGGCCGTCGCCGCGTTCCCCACCAACGACGGTCTCACGATGGTGTACACCGCCGCCCCGATCACGGCGTTCGACACCTGGCGCAAGGACGTCGAGGGGGCACTGCTGGCGACCGTCGACGGCTGTGGCGACCTCGGCGCGCGGGTCCGGTCCGGCCGGCGGGTCGAGCGCCTGCGCACCACCGTCGACCTGCCCAACGTGGTGCGCCGCGCGCACGGCCCAGGCTGGTTCCTCGCCGGCGACGCGGCGACCGTCATGGACCCGGTGACGGCGCAGGGCATCGGCAACGCCCTCGCCGACGCCGAGCTGCTGGCGGCAACCATCGCGGACGGCGGCGACGGCGGCACGTACCAGCGCGCACGGGACGAGGCCAGACTGCCGATGTTCGACCTCACCACCGGCCTCGCGTCGCTGCGGGCGCCGAAGGGTTTCGCGGCGCTGTTCCTGCGCGCCGTCGCCCGCCGGCAGGCCAGCACCGAACAGTTCCTCGGCGTGTTCGCGGGCACGGTGCCGGTCCGGGCGTTCCAGCGGAGACGCAACGTCGCGAGGATCCTGGTTCAGCGCGCCCGCGGGTGAGCGGTGGCGTAGACCTCGCGGAGCTTGTCGACGGTGACCAGGGTGTAGACCTGCGTGGTGGTCACCGAGGCGTGCCCGAGCAGCTCCTGCACGACCCTGATGTCGGCGCCGCCGTCGAGCAGGTGCGTGGCGAACGAGTGCCGCAGCGTGTGCGGCGACACCCCGTGCGGCCCGTCGACCGGCAGCCCCGCCCGGACCGCGGCCTTGCGCAGGATCGTCCACGCGCTCTGCCGCGACAGCGCGCCGCCGCGGGCGTTCAGGAACACGGTCGGCACGCCGGTGCCGTTCGCGACGAGCGTCGGCCGGGCGCGGACCAGGTACACGTCCATCGCGGTCCGCGCGTAGCTGCCCATCGGGACCAGGCGGGTCTTGCCGCCCTTGCCGCGCAGCAGCACCATGCCGTGCGTGCCGGTGAGGTCGAGGTCGTCGACGGCGATGCCGACAGCCTCGGAGATGCGGGCGCCGGTGCCGTACAGGAACTCCAGCAGCGCCTGGTCACGCAGCCCGAGCGGGCCGGCGTCGGCGGCGGTCGCCAGCAGCCGCGACACCTGGTCCACGTCGAGGGCCTTCGGCAGCCGCTTCGGCAGCGACGGCGGTTTCACGTCCCGGGACGGGTCCGTCGGCGCGAGGCCCTCCAGGAGCAGGAACCGGTGCAGCCCCCGTACCGCGCTCGCGGCCCGCGCCGCCGAGGACGCCGACAGCGCCGGGTGGTCCTCGTCGCCGGCCCGCAACGCCGCCACGTGCCCGGCGATGTCCCGCGCCCCGACGTCGGCGAGGTCGACGACCCCAGTGGCGGCCAGCCAGTCCACGTAGCGGTCGAGATCCCGCCGGTACGACGCCAGCGTGTTCTCGGCCAGTGCCCGCTCGACGGTCAGGTGGTCCAGGTAGACGTCGACGGACTTCCGTAACGCGGGCGTGCCGGCGGCCGCCGCGGCCCGGTCGGGGGCCACGGCGGTGTCCGCCGGGTCGCGCGTCACGTCAGGCCAGCACGTCCGCCAGCGGAAGGTGCTGCATGCCGTGCGCGTCGGCGACCGGCCCGTACGTCACGTGCCCGTCGTGCGTGTTCAGCCCGAGCGCGAGGGCCGGGTCGCGGCGCAGCGCCTCACGCCAGCCCCGGTTCGCCAGCTCCACCACGTACGGCAGGGTGACGTTCGTCAGCGCGTACGTGCTGGTGTGCGGCACCGCACCCGGCATGTTCGCGACGCAGTAGAAGATCGAGTCGTGCACCTTGTACGTCGGGTCGGCGTGCGTGGTCGGGCGGGAGTCCTCGAAGCAGCCACCCTGGTCGATCGAGATGTCGACGAGGACGCTGCCGGGCTTCATCCGCTTCACCAGGTCGTTGGTGATGAGCTTCGGCGCCTTCGCACCGGGCACGAGCACCGCACCGATGACCAGGTCGGCGTCGAGGACGGCGCGCTCGATCTCGTAGCTGTTGGACGCGACCGTCTGCAGGTGCCCCTGGTAGATGGCGTCGGCGCCGCGCAGCCGGGAGATGTTCTTGTCCAGCAGCAGCACCTCGGCCTGCATGCCCAGCGCGATCGCGGCCGCGTTGAGGCCGGACACACCGGCGCCGATGACGACGACCTTCGCGGCGTAGACACCGGACACCCCGCCGAGCAGGACGCCGCGGCCACCTCCGGCACGCATCAGGTGGTACGCGCCGACCTGCGGTGCGAGCCGCCCGGCGACCTCCGACATGGGGGCGAGCAGCGGCAGCGAGCGGTCGGCGAGCTCGACGGTCTCGTACGCGATGCCGGTGACCTTGCGGTCCACGAGGGCGTCGGTGCACGCCTTCGACGCGGCCAGGTGCAGGTAGGTGAAGAGGACCTGCCCGGCCCGCATCCGGTGGTACTCCTCGGCGATCGGCTCCTTGACCTTCAGGACCAGGTCGCCGGCGGCCCACGTGTCGTCGGCGGTCGGCAGGATCTGCGCGCCGGCCTCACGGAACTCCTGGTCCGTGATCGACGAGCCGTCGCCGGCGCCGGCCTCGATGAAGACCTCGTGCCCGTTCGCGGTGAGCTCGTGGACGCCGGCCGGGGTGATGGCCACCCGGTACTCGTGGTTCTTGACCTCGCGCGGAACTGCGACCTTCACGTTTCGTGACCCCTCTCCACCAGCGACCGTGACGCTGCGTGTACAAGCGGCAGTCTATGGCGCCCGGACCGCCGGCGAAGGCAGCACAGTGTGAACTCCTCCGCGAACGGATTGACACAGTGTCGCCTTCCGGGGCGTCTTCGCCCGCCCCGGAGCCGCCCCGCAGCGTGGCCGAAACCCGGCCGAAACCGACCCGAGGCGGGCCCGAGCCGGGCGGGCCGGGCGGGCCGGGCGGGCCGGGCGGGCCGGGCGGGCCGGGCGCACGCTGGGTCGGGCGCAAGCCGGCGCGAATCGGGCAGGGCGCAAGCAGGCGCGAGCCGGGCAGGGCGGGCGGGGCCGAAGCCAGGCGCGAGCCGGGTCGGGCGCAAACCATGCGCGGGCCGGGCTGGGCTGGGCCGAAGCGCCGAAGACAGGCGCAAACTGGGCCGAAGCCAGGCGCAGACTGGGCCCGAACCGCCTCGGCGCCGCGCCGCAGCCTGAGCCCGAGCCGCCCCGACGCCGATCCGAAGCCGGGGCCCCGAGCCGCGTCGAGCCGCCCGCACGGCTGATCTATGCCACCCGCAAGGCTGATCTATGCTGTGCGGCCATGACCGTCTACGGCGGGCAACGCCCGACACCGCCTGGCTCGCCACCTGGTGCACCACAGCGCGTCAAGCCGGACCCGCTGCTCTTCGGCGCGTTCGGCTTTCTCGTCGTCGCGGTCATCGCCGGACTGATCTTCGCGTTCCAGGGCGGCGGGGACGGCGACGGCCGGCCGAGCGCCGCCGAGCAGCAGACCGGCGCACCCGCCGAGCAGGCCCCGTCGCAGGCGGCCTCCAGCGCCGCTCCCCCGCCGCCGCCGTCGAGCGCCGCGCCGTCGTCGGCGCCGCCGCAGGCGATGCTGCCGGCGAAGCCGACGCTGCTGCGGGCGTCGCACTCCGGCCTGTGCCTGCAGGCCGCGGAGGGCAACGGCGGCATCGCCACCCAGATGCCGTGCGACAACAACCCGACCCAGGTGTGGATGCCGCAGGCGGTGGCCGGCACCCAGGACGTGTTCACGTTCGTCAACACCAAGGACAACCGCTGCCTGGACGTCAACGGCGCGTCGAAGGACAACGGCGCCCAGGTTCTGCAGTGGGACTGCCACGGCGGCCCCAACCAGCAGTGGCGTCTGCAGCGCGACGGCGACGGCTTCCGGTTCGTCAGCCTCAACAGCGGCCGCTGCATCGGCGTGGACTCCGGCAGCCCCGCCCCGGGCGCGGCCGCGCGGCAGTGGGATTGCGACAACTCAGCGAATCAGCGCTGGCAACTGCCGTAAAGACTGCCGTGAAAACTGCCATGAGATCAGCGCCGGCGGCTGCCACCGCACTTGCGAGGCCGTGACTGCGGGCCGGTGAGCGCGTCTTTCAACACCGTAACCCATGCCACCTAATCGCGGGCGACACGCCGAACGGTCCTATCACCCACTGTAACAGCGCCTCAGAGGGCGGCGATGTCGCGGGACTCCAGGATGTGCTTGGTGCCGCCCTCGCGGGCGACCCGCAGCATCGCGTGGCCGATCTGCGCGGTCGTCGTGGCGATGCCGGGTGCGAAGCGGACCAGTGCCGCGGTCAGCGGGCGGAGCGCGGTGTAGATCACGCGGTACAGCCGGACCTTCGACACGGCGCCGTGCATCGGCTGGATGAAGCCGGGCCGGAACATGTACGCCCGCAGGTCCATGGCGAGCAGGGTGTCCTCGGTCGCGCCCTTCACCTGGGCCCACTTGGCGCGTTTCGTGGTGCCGGTGCCGGCGCCGGACACGTAGATGAACGTGGAGCCCGGCGTCACCGCCCGCGCGGCGGCGAGGGTGTAGTCGACCGTGATCCGCCGGTACGCCTCCTCCGACATGCCGACGGAGCTGACGCCGAGGCAGAAGAAGCAGGCGTCGTAGCCGGTGAGGTCGACGCCGGTGAAGTCGGTGAAGTCGCCGTGCGTGATCTCGCGCAGCTTCGGGTGCTGCTGCCCGGTCGCGCTCCGGCCGACGACGAGGACCTCGGTGACGTCGCCGGCGAGCAGGCACTCCCGCAGGACACCCTTGCCGACCATGCCGGTGGCGCCGAACACGATAATCCTCATGCCCCTCATCATGCCCTTAGCACCGACGGAATCGTCACGCCCGTAGCACCGACAAGAGCGTCATGCCCGTAGCACCGACAGGGTCGCGCCCTCCAGGGTCGTGTACAGATCCGAGTCCGTGAAATCGGTGCCGGTCTCCTCGCCCACGTAGACGTCGACGTGTTTCGAGCCGCCCATGCCGGGAGTGAACTCGTCGACGATCGTCCACGTCGGCGCCTTCAGCTTGGCGCACACGGCGGCGGTGACCTCCGCGGTACCGCAGCGCAGGACGCTGAACCGGGCGCCGGCGCGCAGCACGTCACCGTCGGCGGCGGCGGACACCCACGGGACCAGGGGGCGGCCGGCGGTGTCGCGCGGGGCGGTGTCCATCCAGTACCCGGTGTCGTAGGACCAGTTGAGGTACCGCCCGTCGGCGACCCGGCCCGTGCCCTCGTCCTTGACGGCCTTGACGAACGACGCCGGGAACGTGCCGAGGTCCCGCTGGTTGCGGCCCTTCTCGCAGTCGATCGTCGGGCAGCCGGTGACCTGCTGCGCCGCGCCGGAGTGCAGGGCGGCCACGGCCGTGTAGTAGACGGTGACCTCCCAGCCCGTGGACTGGGCCGGGCTGCTGCCGGCCGAAACGGTCGGTACGTCGGAGATGCCGGGCAGGGCGCCGGTCTGCGGCGGGTGGCCGGGCGTCTCCGGCACGGTCACGCCCGGCGACGGCGTCGAGGGCGAGCACCCCGCCAGGGCTATCACCGTGAGCAACGTCGCGACTACCCGTACCACTCCCTGATCTTCTAATCCTCGGGGCGGCGGCGCTCCTGTTTGCGCAGCCCGGTCCGGCGCTTGTCGGTGAGCCGCCGCTCGATCGCGCGTTTCGAGGGCTTCGTCCGCTTCCGTGGCCTGGGCGGCGGGGCGATCGCCTGCGCGATCACGGCGACGAGGCGTTCCTCGGCCGCGCGCCGGTTCTGCAGCTGCGAGCGGTGCTCGGACGCGACGATCGACAGCACCCCGTCGACGAGCCGGTTGCCGAGCCGCAGCAGCGCGCGCTCCTTCAGCGGCTCCGGCAGCGCCTGCGTCGCGGCCAGGTCGAACCGCAGCTCGACCCGGGAGTCGGTGGTGTTCACCGACTGGCCGCCCGGCCCGCCGGAGCGGCTGAACCGCCAGCCGAGCTCCGCGCGCGGCAGTGCAATGTCGTCGGTGACCCGCAAGTCGTCGTCCACGCCGTCAAGGATGCGGGTTCCGGTATGCATCTTGCACTCCAGGGTGACTTCCGCGAGTGCCGCGGATCGGCTCGGGGTACTCTCGGCTTCGTCGCAGCGGAGACGCAGCGGAAAGGTGACACCGTGGCTGAGGCCGTTGAGACGGCGCTGCTCGTCGAGGAGTTCGACGCTGAGCAGATCACCCCGGTGCGGCATGCCGTGAGCCGGGCCGCCGCGGCCGTCGGGCTGCTCGGCCAGCGCCTGGAGGATTTCGTCCTCGCCGTCAACGAGATCGTCACCAACGCGGTCCGCCACGCCGGCGGGCGCGGCGCGGTGCGGCTGTGGACCCTCGACGGCGCCCTGCTGTGCGAGGTCACCGACAAGGGCTCCGGCATCCCCGCGGAGCGCCTCGACGGCGGCCCGCTGCCGCCGAGCAACGCGGTCAGCGGCCGTGGCCTGTGGCTGGCCCGGCATCTGGTCGATGAGGTGACTGTGCGGTCGACGCCCGCGGGCACAATTGTCACGCTGCGGAGCTCACTGGCGGGTTAGCATCCTGTCGTGCTCCGCCCCTCCTACCCCATCCGGACGTCCCGCCTGTCGCTGCGCCCGTTTACCGAGGGCGACTTCGACGACCTGCACGCCCTCACCGGCGACCCTGACGTCGTGCGTTACCTGTACTGGGACGTCCACGACGAGGAGATGACCCGGGCGTCGCTGAAGAACCGGATCGCCCAGGACGCGCTCACCGCCGAGGGGCAGTGGCTGGTCCTCGCGATGGACCTCGACGGGCGGGTCATCGGCCAGGTCGTGCTCAAGTGGGAGAGCGCGCTGAGCCGCCAGGGCGAGCTCGGTTTCGTCCTGCACCCCGACTTCCAGGGCAAGGGCTATGCCCGGGAGGCGTCGGAGGCGATGCTGCGGCTCGGCTTCGAAGGCCTCGGCCTGCACCGCATCTGCGGCAAGTGCGACACCCGCAACGTGCCGTCGTGGCAGCTGCTGTCCCGGCTCGGGATGCGCCGGGAGGCACATTTCGTCGAGGATGAGCTGTTCAAGGGCGAGTTCGGCGACCAGTACGTGTACGCGATGCTGGACCGCGAGTGGCGGGCACGTCAGACCTGAACGTCAAACCCGCACGTCACACCTGAACGTCAGAACCTGCACGTCACACCTCGTCGACGTAGAGCCAGACGCCGTCGGTCTTCACGAACCGGCTGGTGTCGTGCATCACGCCGGGCTTGCCGTCGGCCTCGTAGCGCGCCTTGAACTCGACGGTGCCCTCGGTGTCGAACAGCCCGCCGCCGGTGCGTTCCAGGATGTACAGGCCCTTCCAGTGCTGCCCGTCCTCGACCGTCAGCATCCGCGGCCGGGTCTTCTCGTGCCAGGTCCGCAGCAGGAAGTCGCGGTCACCGACCACGTAGGCGCTGTACCGGGCGCGCATGAGCAGCTCGGCGCTCGGCGGCGCCTCGGCTCCCCGGTGGAAGCGGCCGCAGCAGTCGTCGTAGGGCTCGCCGAGCCCGCACGGACAGAGAGACATGTCAGGATTGTCCACGATGCCGCTGGGGGCTCACACCGCGGACACGCTTGAACGCCGCGCTCAACGCAAAAGCACCTCCGTAACCCACCCTCCTGGCCACCGCGCCGAGCGTCGCGCCGGGCTCGAGGAGCAGGTCCGCGGCGAGGGCGAGGCGCCAGCCGGTCAGGTACGCCATCGGCGGCTCCCCCACGACCTCAGTGAACCGCCGGGCGAGCAGCGCCCGTGACACGCCGACCTTCTCCGCGAGCACGGCGACCGTCCACGGGTGCGCCGGGTTGTGGTGCAGCAGGGTCAGCGCCGGCCCGACGACCGGGTCGCTCTGCGCCTGGTACCAGCCGGGAGCGCCCGCCTCGGGCCGGTCCAGCCAGCCGCGCAGCGCCGAGATGAGCATCAGGTCCAGGAGCCGGTCCAGGACCGCCTCCTGCCCGGCGCGATCCTTCGCGATCTCCTGCGCCAGCAGCGCGACCAGGGTCCCCTCCCCGCGCACGACGAGGGCGTCCGGCAGGGCGGTGAGCAGCCGGCGGCCGACCTCGCCGGCGAGCTCGTAGGCGCCGGTGATGACGAGGGTGGGGCCGTCGAGGTCGGTGCCCCAGGTGCGGACCCCGAGGTGCATGACCTCGGCGAGGTCCTGGCCGTCGGGCGTGGTGCACCGCTGCCCGGGATGGATGATGATCTGCGGCGCGGTGCCGGGCGGGTCGGCGACCGTGTAGTGCCCGGGCCCGCGGATGACCATCACGTCGCCAGGTCCGATCTTCCGGACATCTCCGTCATCGGGGACATAAAAAGCGTCGCCCCGCACCATCGCGACCAGGGCCAGGGCCGCCTCGTCACGGATCCGCAGCGACCACGGCGGTGTCAGCACCGAGCGCAAGAGGAACGCCCCGCGCGCCCTCGGCCCGTCCAGCAGCGCCGTCAACGCATCCACACCGTAGACGATGACACATGCATCGGCGATGCTCGACCATGGCCCGTCTGCGCCGCGTCCGATTGACTGGTTCGCATGGAACAGTTGCGCAGCGCCGTCCTCGCCACGGCGACCCTCTTCGTCGGCCTGTCCGCGGGCGTCTTCTTCGCCTACTCCACCTCGGTCATGCTCGCCCTGCGCCGCGTCGACGACCGCACCTTCGTCGACGTCATGCAGAAGATCAACTCGGCGATCCTCAACGGCTGGTTCCTCGGCGCGTACGTCGGCGCGCTCCTCGCCGCGATCGCCGCGGTCCTGCTACACCTCGGCGGCACCCACCGGGCCGCGCTGCCGTGGCTGATCGCGGCGACGCTGCTCTACGCGGTGGTGATCGTCGTGACCGCCACGGTGAACGTCCCGCTGAACAACCAGCTCGACGCCGCCGGCCTGACCGACCCGGCCGCGGCGCGGGCCGTCTTCGAGGCCTCCTGGAACCGCTGGAACACGGTCCGCACGATCTCCTCGGCCGGCGCCCTGCTGACGCTGGCGATCGCACTGCTGAGGCACTGAGGAAGCCCGGGGGCGGCACCGGCCCCCGGGCAACCGACGTCAGACGGCAGCGGCGGCGGGCCGCAGGGTCTTCCAGTCGCGGTCCCGGGCGTGCGCGGCGCCGAGCACACCCACCGCGCAGGCCGCGTTGGTGATCTGGCCGCTCAGCACCATGCCGACGGCCGCGTCGAGGTCGACCCAGTGCAGTTCGAGGTCGGCCTCCTCGTGGGTACGGGCATGCCGGTCGGCGTCCGGTACCGGCGTGATGTCCCGCGCCAGGAACAGCCGGATCTTCTCGTTGGAGCAGCCGGGTGACGGGTGCACCTCGGTCAGCAGGTCCCAGTTGGCGGCCGCGAGGTCGACCTCCTCGGCGAGCTCCCGGGCGGCCGCGTCGACGAGCGGCTCGCCCTCGACGTCGACGAGCCCCGCCGGCAGCTCCCAGAGCACCTGGCGGACCGCCGGCCGGTACTGCCGCACCAGCGCGACCCGCCCGCCGGTGTCGACGGCGACCACGCCGACGGCGCCGACGTGGTCCATGTAGTCGCGCAGCGCGGTGTCGCCGCCCGGCATGACGACCTCGTCGGTGAAGATCGCGAACACCTTGTTGCGCAGCCGCTCGGTGTGCGACAGCACCTCGTACGTCACGCCGCCGCCTCCGCTACGCTCCGGCGACGCCGTTCAACCCTGCGCCCATGGTGAGCGGCCCCTCCGCTGCGCTCCGGACCGCTCACGCGTCGACCGTCTCGAGCTCGACCGGCAGCCGGTCGGCGGCGTTGTAGGCGACGGCCGCGCCGACGAACCCGGCGAACAGCGGGTGCGCCCGGGTCGGCCGGCTCTTGAGCTCCGGGTGGGCCTGGGTGGCGACGAAGAACGGGTGCCGCTCCCGGTCCAGTTCGACGAACTCGACGAGGCGCCCGTCCGGCGACGTGCCGGAGATCAGCAGCCCCGCGGACGTCATCGCCTCGCGGTAGGCGTTGTTCACCTCGTACCGGTGGCGGTGCCGCTCCGACACCTCCGGTGCGCCGTAGGCGTCGGCGGTCAGGGTGCCGGGGACGAGGACCGCCGGGTACGCGCCGAGCCGCATCGTGCCGCCGAGGTCGCCCTTGCCCGCGACGATGTCCTCCTGGTCGGCCATGGTGGAGATGACCGGGTCGGTGGCGTCGCCGTCGAACTCGAGGGAGTTGGCGCCCTCGATGCCGGCGACGTTGCGCAGCACCTCGATCGTCATGCACTGCAGGCCGAGGCACAGCCCGAGGGTGGGGATGCCACGTTCCCGGGTGTACTGGGCAGCGCCGATCTTGCCTTCGATGCCGCGGACGCCGAAGCCGCCGGGGATGACGACGCCGTCGACGCCGGCGAGGGCCTGGGCGGCGGTGGCCGGGGTGGTGCAGGTGTCGCTGGGCACCCAGCGGATCTCGACCCGGGCGCGGTGCGCGAACCCGGCGGCGCGGACCGCCTCGGTGACCGACAGGTAGGCGTCGGGCAGGTCGACGTACTTGCCGACGATCGCGACGGTCACCGTCTGCCGCGGGTGGTGGACCCGTTCGAGCAGGTCGTCCCACTTCTTCCAGGCCACGTCGCGGAAGGACAGGCCGAGGCGGCGCACCACGTATGCGTCGAGACCCTCCTCGTGCAGGACCCGCGGGATGTCGTAGATGCTCGGCGCGTCCGGCGCGGACACGACCGCTTCGGCGTCGACGTCGCAGTACAGGGCGAGCTTGTTCTTGGTCTTCTCCGGGATCTGCCGGTCGGAGCGGCAGACCAGCGCGTCGGGCTGGATGCCGATGCTGCGCAGCGCGGCGACGGAGTGCTGCGTGGGTTTGGTCTTCAGCTCGCCGCTCGGCGCGAGATACGGCACCAGCGACACGTGCAGGAAGAAGCAGTTGTCGCGGCCGATGTCGTGGCGCACCTGGCGGATGGCCTCCAGGAACGGCAGTGACTCGATGTCGCCGACCGTGCCGCCGACCTCGGTGATGATCACGTCGGGGGCGACCCCGTCGGCGTCGGGCGCCGACATCGCCCGGATGCGGGCCTTGATCTCGTTGGTGATGTGCGGGATGACCTGGACGGTGTCGCCGAGATACTCCCCGCGCCGTTCCTTGGCGATGACCGCCGAGTAGATCTGGCCGGTGGTGACGTTGGCGTTCCCGGACAGGTCCTGGTCGAGGAACCGCTCGTAGTGACCGATGTCGAGGTCGGTCTCGGCGCCGTCTTCGGTGACGAACACCTCGCCGTGCTGGAAGGGGTTCATGGTCCCGGGGTCGACGTTGAGATACGGGTCCAGCTTCTGCATGACGACCCGCAGACCGCGGGCGCTGAGCAGACTGCCGAGGCTGGATCCGGTCAGACCCTTACCGAGTGAGGAGGCGACGCCCCCGGTGACGAAGATGTGCTTAGCCTGCCGGCTCGCACCGGTCCGTGTCGAAGAGCGATCCACGGGAGTTCAGCCTAACAGCAGGTGAACGGCCCCGCTCCGGACACACCGGGCCGCTCAGCCGTTGGGACGCTCATCGGGTCCGGTCGTCGGCGTGGTCGAGGACCCGCAGGCACGCGAGGACCGTCAATGGCGCGGCGGTGGCGAGCGCGGCGCCGAGGACGTTGAGCGACACCCCTTCCACGACCCCGGCGAGCACGCTGGCCAGCACCAACCCTGCCAGGGCGCCGCGGACCGGCGGGAACACGCCGAGCAGCCGGCGGAACCCGCCCCAGTCGCGCAGCAGCACGAACGTCGCATAGAGCACCGTGCCGATCACCAGGAGGGTCAGCGGGCTGGTGACCGTCGTCACCACGTTCGCCTCGCCGATGCGCCGGGCGATGTACCCGGCCGTGCCGTCCTGGGTGCGCACCAGGAGCCGGCCGACGCTGCTGCGCTGGTCGTCGGGGCGGAACAGGTCCAGCACGCCGATGCCGGCGGTGACGGCGAGCGCGGCGGCGACCGCCCAGATCAGCCGGGTGATCGTCAGCCAGCCGCCGACGGCCATGGCCGCGGCCGCGCACACCCCCGCGGTCAGCGCGACCGCCCCGGAGGCGTCGGCGCCGAGGTACGGGCTGCCGATGACGATCATCCCGGCGGCGCCGACGACGGCCATGACGAACGGCCGCCAGCGCCGGTCGAAGCGTTGCGCGAGGCTGGCGCCGCCGAGCAGCACCCCGGTGACCAGCAGCCCGAGGCCGATGACCCCGACCCCGGCGTACCGCCCACCGGCTGCCGCGGAGTAGCCGGCGACGCCGTTGAGCTGCAGCCGCGCGCCGGTGAGCACGTCGAGCGCGACGGCGAGCGCGCCGACGGCGGCAACCCCGCCGAGCGGCGCGTTGGCGCGGCTCCGCGACGACGTGAGGGCGATGACGGTCGTCGCGGCGGCGAGCGCGGCCAGGGTGACCCCGCCGAACCCGAACCCCGGCGACGACCACCGCCACCACGGCAGCAGGTCCGCGACGAGCGCGGCGGGCACGGCGAGGGACGCGGCGATGAGCAGCACCTCCGCGGCGCGCACGACGAGCCGCGGCGCGGGCGGGTGCGCGACCGGCCCCGCCGGCCGGCGGGCCCACCGCAGCAGCGGCACGACCAGCACGAACAGGGCGAGTTCGGCGACGACGAGCAGGGTGAAGAACGTGGAGCCGACCCGCTGCTGGACGCTGGCCTCCCGGTCGGCGTCGGCGAGGCGTTCGACGGCCTGCCCGACCGAGGCGGGCCGGCCGTCGCTCATCGTGGCCGCGCCGCCGGCGAAGAGCTTGCCGGGGATCGGCCGGTCCAGGGCCGCGAGGGCGGTCGGGGCGAGGTCGACGACCTGCACGTAGCCGGGTCGCGACGTCGACGGCGAGGTCAGCCAGCCGCCGGTGTAGCCGGGGCCCTGCGCGATCGCGACGTGCAGGCGGCTGCCGGCGTCCAGGTCGGACAGGCCGGCGAGCACGACCACGGCCCGCTCCGGCCGGTCGGCGATGACCCTCGCCAGGGCGGCGTCGGCGCGGCGGGCGTCACCGGCGCGGGACGCGGCGTCGGTCCCGGCGATCTGGCCGAGGTCGACGATGGTCAGCGCGCACGCCGACAGCAGGTTCTCATCGACGGTGTCGGCGTACCGGTCGACCCGCCCGTACGGCCGGGCCGCGGCGACGGCGGCGCCGGGCCCGACGGCGGTGGTGCAGCGCACGCCCTCGGCCAGGGCACCTGGCTGGGCGCCCCAGTGCAGGGCCCGGTTCTTCGCCACGACCCCGCCGTGGTCCGGCAGCGACGCGCCGGTCTTCGTCGTGTCCGGCGTGATCGACACCGCCAGGGGCGGGCACGTCGAGGTGATCGGGCCGGTCGTGAACGTCGCGTAGTTGCCGGCGCCGAGCGTGAGCCAGCCGTCACCGGCGCAGGTGACCCGCCGGGCGGAGCGCACCGACAGCGCGCCGATCGCGCCGTCCTGCGCCAGTTGCCACATCGTCGGCGTGTCGGTGGGGTTCACGTCGTCCCACCGCAGCCCGGCGACCCCGACGATGATCACGTAGTCGGCGGACGGGGTGACGGTGCCCGAGTCGGGTCGCGGGATCAGCGCGAGCAGGGCGAGGACCCCGACGAGCAGTGCGAGCAGCGCCGGCGTGAAGCGATGCAGCCGGTGCCGCAGCAGCACTCCCCGCGGGTGCTGCGTCACGCCCTTCCGGCAGCTCCCAGCAGCTGCGCGTACACCGCCTCGACCTGCTCCAGGGTGTCCCGTTCGGTCGGCCAGGTCGCCGCCCGGGCCAGGCCCCGCTTCCCGAGCTCCTGCAGCGCCGGCGGGTCGGCGAGCAGCGCCTCCGCGGCGGCGGTGAACCCTTCGACGTCGTGCGGCTCGACCAGCTGGGCGCCGTCGCCGACGACCTCCGGGATCCCGCCGACGGCGGTCGCGAGCAGCGGCACCCCGGCGGCCAGGGTCTCCTGGACGAACAGCGGCTGTCCCTCCCACACGCTGGTCACCACGACCAGGTCGGCGGCGGCGAGCAGGTCGGGGACGTCGTCGCGGTAGCCGAGCAGGTGCACGGGCGCGTGCTCGGTGGAGATGCGCTGCGCCAGGGTCATGTAGGACGGGCCGCTGCCGGCGATCGCCACGAACGGCTGCGGCTCCGCCCACTTGGCCGCGACGAGCGTCTCGAACCCCTTCTGCGGATGCAGGCGGCCGACGGCGAGCACCAGGGGCTGCCCCGGCTCCACGCCGAGCTCCTCGCGGACCTCGTCGCGGCCGCGGCCGGCCGGTGGCAGCACCGGCGCGGGCACCAGCGCGAGCCGCACGTCCCGGCCGCCGAGCTCACGGATCCGCTCGACCAGGTCCGTCGACACGCCGAGGGTCACGTCGGCGGCGCGGGCGACCCGCCGCTCGAGCGGGTGGTAGAGCTTCGCCCGCAGGCCCTGTGCCAGGACCAGGTTGTGCCAGGTGACGACGAGCGGGGCGCCGGCGGGGCGGGCGAGCCCGGCGACGAACCCGGCGCGCAGGCCGTGCGCGTGGATGACGTCGACACCTTTGAGTGACCGGCGCAGCGCCCGGACGGCGAGCACGTCACCCGGCTGGGGACTGGCGGGGATCTCGACGGGGACGAACTGCGCGCCGCGCGCGGCGAACCCGAACTGCGCCTCCGTCGCCGCGGGACCGTGCACACTGACGTCGTCGCCGCGTGCGACAAGGCCGTCGACAAGCATGCCGACGTGCCGGCCGACGCCGCCCGTGCTCGACGCCAGAACCAACGCGATGCGGGCGCCCACCCCTCAGCCCCTCCTGTGTATGAGCCGCTGCAGGGTCCGCCGGTCCGTGACCGCCACCCCGGCGAGGAACACCACCGCCACCGCGACTCCGCACAGCATGCCCTGTGCAATCGCCTCGAGGACATCTGGGGTGCCGCCGCCCCAGATGCCATTCCTGAGCGTCAATGCCGCCGTGGCCGCGACAGCTGCCGATGCGACGGCGGCGGCAATGGTACGACTGGCGCCCGCGACCGCGTCGCCACCGGCCCTCGCGCGGACGGCCAGCAGCAGCGCCGCCGCGAGCACGAGCATGCCGATCGAGTTGGCCGCCGCGAGGGCCGCGACCCGCCGGCCGAGCGGCAGCGCGACGGCCAGGGGCACGGCGGTGGCGGCGGCGACCGCCCAGCCGAGCCCGGTCGCCCAGGCCGCGGCGTACGCGTTGCCGCCCGCATACAGCGCCCGCGACAGCAGCGCGAACAGCCCGTAGCCGAGCAGCCCCGGCGCGAACCAGGTGATCCCACCGGCCAGCTGCCCGATGTCCGGCGGCTTCGAGGACAGCTCGGCGAGCACCACCGCGACCGGCTCGGCCAGCACCACGAGGGCCGCCGCGCCGAGGCTGGTCAGCACGATCACGGTGCGCAGCGCGGGCGCGAGCACCCCGGCGAAGCGTTCCCGGTCGTGCGCCCCGCCGGCCTCGGCGAGCCCCGGGTACGCGGTCGTCGCCACCGGCACGGCCAGGACCGCCCACGGCAGCAGGAAGATCGTCTGGGCGAGGCTGTACACGACGACGGCGCCCTTGCCCGCGTACCCGCTCAACGCGATGGCGAGCCCCAGCACCAGCTGCTGGCTGCCGACGGTGACGATCCCGGCGACCACGAGCGGCTTGAGCGCCCGCACCTCGTGCGCGTCGAACCGCAGCGTCGGCCGGATCCGCAGGCCCAGGCGGCGCAGCGGGACGAGCAGGCTCAGCGTCAGCACCGCCACCGCGAGGGTCGTCCCGCCGGACAGCAGCCACAGGTCCGCGTCGTCGACCTGGCCGAGATCCGCCCCGCGGCCGGCGACGACGCCGAACGTCACGTACACCGCCATCACGGTCAGGCTCGACAGCAGCGGCGCGATGACCGGCCAGGCGAAGCGGCGGTACGTCTGCAGCGTGCCGGTGAGCACGATCCCGATCCCGTACAGCGGCAGCTGCGGCGCGAACACGCGCAGCATGTCGGTGCCCGCGTCGACGGCACCGGCAGGCTGCCCGGGCATCAGCAGCCCGACAAGGGGCCGGGCGAGCAGCGCGACGAGGACCGAGAGCGGGACGAGCAGCACGAGCACCCAGCTGAGCAGCGCCGACACGGTCCGCGCCACGGCCGGACGGTCCTGCCGCGCGACCGCCCCGGCGAGCAGCGGCACGACGAGGCTCGCGAGGGCACCCCCGGCGACGAGCTCGAAGATGATGTTCGGGATGGTGTTGGCCGCGGTGTACGCGTTTCCGAGGAACGTCGGCCCGACCGACCAGTTGAACACCAGAATGCGCGCAAATCCGGCAAGCCGGCTCAGCATGGTGAGCGCCGCGACCACCGCCGCGGCTCCGATCAGCCGCTTTCCGGTCACCCGTCGCGACGCGGTCTCGGCGACGGCTTCGCCCGCACCCCGGTCTGCTGTTCGGTCCTGGGTTCGGTCCTTGCCTCGGTCCTGGGTTCGGTTTCCTGCGCTGCGTCGATCGCGTCGTCGGTGTCGATCGCGTCGTCGGTGTCGTCGGGTCGCGGCGCCGGTGGGGTGGTGGCCATGGCCGGCGGGGTGGTGGGCCGCAGGCGGCCGAGCTGGTCGATCGCCCGCAGCGCGGGGGTCTTCTCGATGACCTGGGTGAAGCTGACCTTCTCGCTGGCCGCGGTCAGCGCGACGATCCCGGCGAGCGCGGCGAGCCGGCCCCAGGTGCCGGTGCGGGCCACGTACGCCGTCCCGAGCACCGCCCCGAGCGCGTTGGCCCCGGCGTCGCCGAGCATGATCTCCTCGCCGAGGTCCGCCGCCAGGAGCGCGCCAGCCGCGCCGAGCGCCCCGGCCGCGGCACCGCCGCCCTTCCCCGCGGTCAGCGGCGCGCCGACCAGGATGCCGGCCTTGATCGCCCGGCCCGGTCGCAGGTCGAGCAGGTTGAACAGGTTCGCCGCCCCGGCGATGACACCCGCACCGAGCAGCACGTCCACCGCCCGCCGCCTAGGCAGCATCGCGGCCGCAACCATCCCGGCGGCGCCGACTCCGGCGATCTTGACGAGCCCGCTGGTGACCCGCCCTTCCTTCAGCGCGCCGAGATGCCCCCGGAACCCCTTCGCCGCGTGCTCAGGCCGCCCGCCGACGAGGTCGTCATACAGCCCGACCCCTCCGGCACCGAGCCCGGCAACCGCCGCGGCCCCCATGACCCGAACCCCACGCCCAGTCCTCTCCCCGCGCCCAGCCCTGCCGCCCTTGCCGCCGCGCCCTGCCCTGCCGCCGCGCCCGCGCCCTGTCACGTCGCGCGCTGCCGTGCCGCCGCGCCCTGTCGCATCACGTGCACTCGCATCGCGTCCGGCCGCGTCACTGGCGCGCGTTGCCCGCCCGCTCGCGGACTTGCGGCTCGCCGCCCGGCCTCGCGACGCCGTGGCACCCGGCGCTTCATCGTCGAATGCCAGGCCGCCGTCATCGGACGCCGCAATGCCGTCGCTCCACCAGGCAGACGAGTCCGCCGCGCGGGCCACGCCTGGCGAACCGGCCACCCCCGACGAACGGGCTGCCCTAGAGGAGCGGGCCACCCCAGAGGAGCTCGCGGCGCCGGACGAGCGGGCTGCGCCGGAGCGGCCTGCGGCGCCGAGGACGGCTCCTGCGGTGGCGCCGATGGCCAGGGCCGGGCCGCCGGCCAGGGAGACGGTGCGGCCGCGGAAGTTGGTGCGGTCGAGCGCCGGCAGGCCGCGCAGTTCACGCAGCGCGGCCCGGGCCACGACCGCCCCGGCGGCGGCGGCAAGCAGCTTACGAACCACTGACCACGCTCGCTGATTTGGGCAGCAGGCTGGTCGCGCCGCTGCCGATGCCGTAGTGGCCGGTCTTGCCGCCGATCCGCTCGACGAGGGCCAGGACCGCGGCGACCTGCCCGTATGCGGTGACGGCGTTGTCGACGGTCGACACGCTCTTGGCGATCGAGGCGTCGTCGCGGACCGAGGACACCAGGCCGTTGGCGGACAGGCCGGCCACGACCATGTCGTTGGACAGGGCCAGGGCGAAGCGGGTCACCGTGACGAGGGCGACTGCGTTGCGCTCCTTGGCGTCCTTGCCGCTGGCGGGTGCGCCGGCGATGACGATGACCGCGTCCGCCGGGGTCTTGAGGTCGCCGTCGAGGCCGATGAAGCCGCCGCCCTCATACGCCGACAGCACCGCCCGGGTGCCGTCGACCTGTGGCGTGCCGGGCTTGTCGGCGACGAGGACCGCGGCGAGCAGCGCGGCCGAGGTCTCCTGCCCGTTGCCCTTGTTCGGCAGAGCGCCGCTGATGGCCGGCGGGGCCGACGACTCGGCCAGGTCCAGCAGGTTGTCGTCGCTGGCCGCGGCGGTGAACCGCTCCTTGATCGTGACGGTGCCGGTGACCTTGGCGCCGGCGGTCTGCAGCGTGGTGGCAATCCCGTCGGCGGCGGTGTCGATGTCCTTGTCGCTGCCGTCGATCTTGACCAGCAGCACGTTGCGACCGGCCAGTTTGCCGTTGAGCAGCATCGGGGCGACCTCGGTGGCGAAGTCCGAGTTCTTCTTCAGCTCCGCCCGCGACTGGTCCAGGTCGTCGCGCAGCTGCTGCTTCTCATCGGTGATCTTGTTGACCTGATCGTTGAGGTTCTCGGCGAGCGGCCCGTTCGCCGCCGCGGTCCCGACGACGAGGCCGATGGCGAGCGCCAGGAAGACGGCGGCCAGCGACACCACGTGGTACCGGAAGTTGATCACAGCAAACGGTCCCGTCCAGGAGAACAGCGCCAGTGGGCAGCGCTATGAGAACAGCGTGAAGATCAGGTTGTCCCACCACTCGGCGATGACGCTCAGGTAGGCCCGGCCGATCGTCGTCACGGCCAGGGCCGCCGCCATCGCGGCGATCGCCGAGGCCAGCAGCAGGATCAGCGACGAGCCGGACAGGCTCTGCCGGTAGAGCCGGCTGACGCCCTTGGCGTCGACCAGTTTGCCACCGAGCTTGAGCCGGGTGAGGAAGGTGGAGGCCATGCCGCCGCGACCCTTGTCGAGGAACTCGATGAGGGTGTTGTGGGTGCCGACCGCCACGAGCAGCGACGCGCCCTTGTCGTCGGCGAGCAGCATCGCGATGTCCTCGCTCGTCGCCGCGGCCGGGAACGTGATCGCCTCGACGCCGAGCCGCTGCACGCGGGCCAGTCCGGGCGCCCGCCCGTCGGGATAGGCGTGCACGACGACCTCGGCGCCGCAGCGCAGCACGTCGTCGGAGACCGAGTCCATGTCGCCGATGATCATGTCGGGCGTATAGCCGGCCTCGACGAGCGCGTCGGCGCCGCCGTCGACCCCGATGAGCACGGGCTTGTACTCACGGATGTAGGGCCGCAGCACGTCGATGTCGGCCTTGTAGTCATAGCCGCGCACGACGATCAGGCAGTGCCGCCCGGCGATCTCGGTCTGGATCTCGGGCACGCCGACGCCGTCGAGCAGCAGCGCGCGCTCCTGCTTCAGGTATTCCATCGTGTTGGCGGCGAACGCCTCCAGCTGCACCGACAGGCCCTCCCGGGCGTCGGCCATCGACAGCGCGACCGTCTCGGCGTCCTGTCGCTGCCCCTTGGCGACCGCGTCCTCACCGACATACACGGTGTCGCCCTCGATGCGGACGGTCTCGCCCTCACGGAGCCGCTCGAACAGCTCCTCGCCGAGGTCGTCGACGAGCGGGATCCCGGCCTTGATCAGGCCCTCTGGGCCCAGGTTGGGATAGCGACCTGACACGGACGGCTTCGCGTTGAGCACCGCCGCGACCCCTGCCGCGACGAGCGAGTCGGCCGCGACACGGTCGAGGTCGACGTGGTCGATGACCGCGATCTCGCCGGGACGCAGCCGTCCCACCAAGCGTTTGGTCCGCCGGTCCAGCCGCACGACGCCACCGATGACACCCGGCTCGGCGGGCCGGGTGCGGCGCAAGGTTGGAAGTCGCATCCCAACCATCCTGGCATGGACCTCTGACAAAAGCCGCGCGCGACATGTCCACTAGCAGGTGGAACGCCACTTTTCGCACGGAGGGTGACGCCGGTCACCTTCGCGGACTGTCAGCCAGGCGACACAATTCGCGCGTATTCACGACGGCCCTGGGTGCCTCTTGTCGGTGTACGCATCGGAAGGAGTGCCGCAGTGAACCTCTCGTCGATCAGCCTGACCCTCGTGCCCAACCTCACCGGGAAGTCGCCCACCGAGGCCGCCACCGAGCTGCGCGCCGCCGGTCTCGAGCTCGGCGTGATCCGCGAGGTCGGCCCCAGCGGCAGCATGATCGTGCTGGAGCAGTCGACCCTCCCGCTCACCGTCGCCCCGCGCGGGACCAGGGTCAACCTCCTCGTCGGCGTCCCGTGACGTGAGCCGCCTGAGCACCTCGGCGACCACCAGCAGCGACGCCGCGCCGGCGTAGGCGAGCAGCAGCGCCTGCCAGGGCCGGCCGTCCAGGAAGCGTCCGCAGCCGTACCCGATGAGCCCCGCCATGCTCGCCCAGACGCTCACCCCGAGGGCCGTCCACGCCTGGAACCGCCCCGACGGGTAGCCGACCACGCCCGCGGCGAGCGCCGAGGCCGACCGTCCGCCGGGCAGGTACCTCGCGAACACGAGCACCTGCCCGCCACGGTCGGTGAGGGTGCGGTGCGCCCAGCCGTACACCTGCAGCCCGCGCCGCCCGGCCCGCAGCCGTCGCAGGACCCCGGCCCCGGCCCGGACCCCGATCTGGAACGACACCACGTCCCCGGCGAACGCCCCGGCCGCCGCCGCGACGACGACCAGCCAGATCGCCGGGCGGCCCGTCTGCGCCGACACCACCGCGACCGCGATCAGCGTCGACTCGCTCGGCGACAGCGGCACGACCGCATCGAGGGCCGCCACCACGAACACGACCAGCACCACCCACGGCGTCGCCGCGACCGACTCCACGAGGTCCCGCATCGCCTGACTGTCTCGCGACGCGCCGAACACCGACCGTCGCGGGGACGACCATCAACCGTCGGTTTCGATACGTCCCGCCTGCTCGACCGCGCCGTACCAGCCGAAGCACGCGGCCGTCCCGAAGTCCCCGACCGGCATCCGGTAGTGCCTGGCCAGGGTCCGCAGCAGCCCGGGGTCGCCCGCCCCGCCGTCGGGCCCGAGCGACGGCACCACACACCGCGGCGTCGGCACCTGCACCCGCAGCCGCACCCCGCCGACCCGCACCTCCTGCCCCGGCGCCGGATCGTCCGGCAGGTCGAGCAGCAGGTTGGGCCGGAACCGCCGCGGGTCGACCGGCGCGCCGTGCACCTCGGCGAGCCTGGCGAGGGCGCCGGTCGTCACCGCGTGCACCGCCCCGAAGTCGTGGAAGCGCCCGCTGCCGATCACGCTGACCACGTCGCTGCCCGCCTCGGCGTCGGCCGCCCACGACGGGATCATGCCGGCCTCCCGCGGCCAGAACCGGTGCAGCACCGCCCCGTCGGGCACCACGTCGGTCACGGTCACCGCGCGCCCCAGCCACGACGACAGCAGCGCGCCGGCGTCGGCGAGACCGTCCCGGTCGAGCACCGCGGTCCTGCCGTCGGGCAGCCGCAGCCGGTCACCGCCGGCGCTGACCTGCAGCAGCCGCTCCCACAGCCGTGGCTGCTTCGCGCTGACGACGACCCCGTCGCCGTCGACGCACGCCCACCGCCGGTCGCCCACGAGCCCGCCGGCGGCGACGTCGGCCGCGGTGAGCCGCTCCCCGCCGGCGGACTTCATCGGATACCGCCACATCCCCACGACCCGCACGCGGCCACTCCCCCGATCGGCAAAGAAACGCCCCGTCGCCGGGCGGCGAAGCACGGCGACGGGGCACGGTCAGGCAGGACCCAGGGTCCGCGGGGTGCTCAGTGGTGGGACTTCTCGCGGTCGGCGACCGACAGCAGCTCCTCCGCGTGCGCGATGCCGAGGTCCGAGTCCGGCAGGCCGGCCAGCATCCGGGCCAGCTCGCGGGCCCGGTCGGTGTGCTCGACGACGCGGACGCCGCTGGTGGTGACGGCGCCGCCGGTGTCCTTGGCGACCACGAGGTGCCGGTCGGCGAACGCGGCCACCTGCGGCAGGTGCGTCACCACGAGGACCTGGTGGTCGCGGGCGAGCCGGGCGAGCCGCTTGCCGATCTCGACCGCGGCGGTGCCGCCGACACCGGCGTCGACCTCGTCGAAGACCAGGGTGGGCGGGCCGCCCACACCGGCGAACACGACCTCGATGGCCAGCATGACCCGGGACAGCTCGCCGCCGGACGCGCCCTTCTGCAGCGGCTGCGCGGGGGCGCCGGGGTGCGGCAGGAGCCGCAGCTCGATGTCGTCGGCGCCGTCGGGGCCGACACCGGCGTCGGTGCCGCCCGCGGTGGGGACGGTGGGTCCGCCGCCGGCGGGCTTCGGACCGACGACGACGTGGATGCGGGCGTGCGGCATGGCGAGGCCGGCCAGCTCGACCGTCACGTCGGCGGCGAACCGGCCCGCCGCCTCCTGCCGGGCCGCGGACAGGGCCGCGGCGACGTCGGCGACCTCACCGTGCAGGCGGCGGCGCTCCCGGTCGAGCTCCTCGAGGAGCTCGTCGGAGTTGTCGAGCTCGCCGAGCTTGGTGCGGGCCCGGTCGGCCCAGGCGACGACGCCGTCGACGTCCTCGGCGTATTTGCGGGTGAGCGTGCGCAGCGCGGCGCGGCGCTCATAGACCTCCTGGAGGCGGCCCGGGTCGGCGTCCAGCGCCGCGAGATAGCTGCCGAGCTCCGTGGACACGTCACCGGCGAGGGTGGCGACCTCGTCGAGGCGGGCGGCGAGCTCGCCGAGGACGCGGTCGACGCCGGTCTGCGCCTCGAGGGTGCGCCGGGCCGTCGACAGCAGGCTCAGCACGTCCAGGACGTCGTCGCCGTCGCCGGTGCCGGTCAGGGACACGTGCGCGACCTGGGCGGCGCTGCGCAGCCCCTCGACGTGTTCGAGGCGCTGGGCCTCCTCGCGCAGCAGCTCGTCCTCGCCCGGCTGCGGATCGACGCGGCTGATCTCGTCGAGGCCTAGCCGCAGCAGGTCGGCCTCCTGGCTGCGCTGCCTGGCGTTGGCGCGGCGGTCCGCGAGGTCGTCCTCGACGGCGCGCCAGCGGCCATACAGCTCCGCGAACCGCCCGAGCAGCTTCTCGTGCTCCGGCCCCGCGTAACGGTCCAGGGCGGCCCGCTGCTCGGCCGGGCGCAGCAGCCGCAGCTGGTCGGACTGGCCGTGCAGGGCGAAGACCCGCTCGCCGACCTCGGCGAGGACCGCGACCGGCACGGTGCGCCCGCCGACGTGCGCCCGGGAACGGCCCTCGGCCGTCAGGGTGCGGCTCATCAGCAGGGTGCCGTCGTCGTCGATCTCGGCGCCCGCGTCGACGATGCGGCTCTCGACCGCGGCGCGCAGGTGTGCGGGCAGCTTGACCCGGCCGTCGACGGTGGCACGACCAGGGTCGGCGCGGACCCGGCCCGCGTCGGCGCGACCGCCGAACAGCAGGCCGAGACTCGTCACGACCATGGTCTTACCCGCGCCTGTCTCGCCCGTGATGACGGTCAGGCCCGGTCCGAGGGGCAGTGTGGCGTCTTCGATCACGCCGAGTCCGGTAATGCGGAGTTCCTCCAGCACAACCAGAGACACTAGCCGCGGGGTACGACACTTCTCCACTCAGCCGTGCCGTTTGTTGTGTCTCCAACCGTCGACCGGCAGGGCGAACTTCGCCACGAGGCGGTCCGTGAACGGTCGCTCACGCAGCCGGACCACCCGTACGGGCAGCGCACCCCGCCGAACCGTGACCGTCGATCCGGGTGCGAGGTCCATGACCCGCCGGCCGTCGCAGGACAGCAGCGCGAAACTGGTGAAGGGCTCGACGTTGATCGTGATCGTCGAGGACGGCGCGATGACCAGGGGCCGGCTGAACAGGGCGTGCGCGCTGATCGGCACCAGCAGCAGCGCCTCCAGCTCCGGCCACACGACCGGGCCGCCGGCGGAGAACGCGTACGCCGTGGAGCCCGTCGGCGTCGCGCACACGACACCGTCGCAGCCGTAACGGGACAGGGGCCGCCCGTCGACCTCGACGAGCAGCTCCAGCATCTTCTCCCGGGCGCCCTTCTCGACGGTGGCCTCGTTGAGCGCCCACGAGGAGCCGACGGGCCGGCCGTCGTGCTCGGCGAACACGTCGATGGTGAGGCGCTCGTCGACGGTGTACGTGCCCTCGACGACCTCCCGCACGGCCTTGTCGACGTCGCCGATCTCCGCCTCGGCGAGGAACCCGACCTTGCCGAGGTTGATACCGAGCAGCGGCGCCTTCGCCGGCCGGGCCAGCTCCGCGGCACGTAGCAGGGTGCCGTCGCCGCCGAGGGCGAACACGATCTCCACGCCCTGTGCGGCGGTCTCCCCGCTGACCGGCACGGCCCGCGGGATGGCGAGCTCGGCGGCCTCCTCGGCGAGGACGCGGACGGTGAACCCGGCGTCGAGCAGGTCCGCGGCGACAGTCCGGGCGTGCTCGTTGTTGCTGCGCTTGCCCGTATGGGTGACCAGCAGCGCCTCACGAATCGATGCAGCGATCATGTCGTGACCCCCAACGAAGCCGCCGCGTGCACCGCGTCGGGTGACACCGGTGGCGCGTCACGGCGCAGCCACAGGAAGAACTCGACGTTGCCGGACGGCCCCGGCAGTGGGCTGACCGTCACCCCGGCGACGCCGAGCCCGAGCTGCGCGGCCGCGGCCGCCACGTCCAGCACCGCCTCCGCCCTCAGCGCCGGGTCCCGGACCACGCCACCCTCGCCGACGCGTTCCCGGCCGACCTCGAACTGCGGCTTCACCATCGGCACCAGGTCCCCGTCGGGGGACGTGCAAGCGGCGAGCGCGGCCAGTACCAGCCGCAAGGAGATGAACGACAGGTCCGCGACGGTCAGATCGGCCGGCCCGCCGATCACGTCCGGGGTGAGGGTGCGCACGTTCGTGCGTTCGATCACGGTCACCCGCGCGTCGGTGCGCAGGGACCAGGCGATCTGGCCGTAGCCGACGTCGACTGCCGCGACGGACGCGGCGCCGCGGCGCAGGAGCACGTCGGTGAAGCCGCCCGTGGACGCTCCGGCGTCAAGACACCGCCGCCCCTGTACGGGCAGCGCGTCGAACGCTGTCAACGCCCCGGCGAGCTTGTGCCCGCCCCGGGACACGTAGTCGTCACCGGTCGCCTCGCCCAGGACCCGGACCGCGTCGGCCGGGTCGATCTGCGCGGCGGCCTTCGCGGCCAGGACACCCCGCACCTCGACACGTCCGTCGGTGATCAACGCGGCCGCCTGCTCCCTCGATCGGGCCAGGCCGCGGCGCACCAGCTCGGCATCGAGTCGTGTCCGCCGCGCCATCACCGTTCCTCGATCGTGCCCAACGTCTCCTGCAGGGTGCGGTGGGCTTCGGCGTACACCGAGACCTGCCGCTGCAACGGCAGCGACGCTACCCCGTTCAGGGCCTCGACCGCCGCCTCGACCCGCCCGAGCGCCGCCGCACCCGGCGGGCCCGGCATCGGGCCGGGCCCCGGACCGGGGGCGTGAGCAGGCCCGGGACCGGGCACGGGGCCTGGGGTGGTGCTCACGAGGACGACGCCCGCTTCCGCGGCGTGGTCTTCTTCACAGGCGCCACGTCTGACGCTTCGGCGATCTTCTCGACCGCGGCCTTCGCCGCCGCCTTCTTCGCCGGGGTGCTGCGCTTGACCGGCGCGGCCTTCGCCGGTGCCGCGCTCTTCGCCGGTGCCGCGCTCTTGGCCGGTGCCGCGCTCTTCGCAGCCGCGGCGCTCTTCGCCGGCGCGCTCTTCGCCGGCGCGCTCTTCGCGGGCGCGGCGCTCTTCGCCGGAGCCGCGCTCTTCGCCGGAGCGGCGGCCGGGGCCGCGGCGGTCTTCTTCGCCACTGTCCGCTTCGCCACCGTCTTCTTCGCCGCGGCGACCGCGGGCGCGCCGGACGTCTCGACGATCTCGGCGCCGATCGGCAGCGCCGGCTCCGGCTCCACCGCCGGCACCTTCGCGGTCGCGGCCGGCGCCTTCGTGGTCGCGGCCAGCGAGGCGGCCTTGAGCTGCGCCTCGAGCTCGTGCACGCGGGTCGTCAGCCCCGCGACCTCTTCGGCGGTGGCGAGGCCGACGGCGCCGAGGGCACGGTCCAGCTCGTACCGGACGAGCTTGGTCATCGCCTCACGATTGGTGGTGCCGGCCTTCACCAGGTCCTCGGCCATCGCCTGCAGCTGCTCGGCCGTCGCGCCGCTCCTGCCGACCAGCTTGCGGACCGTCTTGGTCGCCTTCTTGGTCGTCGCCTCGGTCATGCCGTAGGCCAGTTCCAGGTATGCCCGCCAGGCTTCCTGAGCCATGCTTGCGCCTCTCATCCAAGTGGTGTACCGCTGTTCACGCTACCGGGCGGTTCGTGACGCCGTACGGTACGGTCACAATCCAAGTGTCCGCATTGGACATTTGAATGCACGGAAACGGGGGGATACGTGGCCACGGTTGAGGAATGTCGGGCGGCGCTGCAGAGGCTCGCGGTGCGTCTCGGCGAGAACGCCGCGGCGGCCCGGGAGAAGCTGGACTTCGACCGTTCCCTCGCCTGCCGGGTCACCGACCTGGACGTGGCGTTCCACGGGCAGCTGCAGGGCGGGCAGATCTCCGGCCTCACCGACGGCGACGACCCCCGCGCGAAGATCAAGCTCACCGCGACGAGCGACGACCTGGTCGCCCTCGTCAACGGTGAGCTCAACGTCATGCAGGCCTGGACCAGCGGCCGCATCAAGATCGACGCCGGCGTGTTCGACCTGCTGAAGCTCCGCAAGCTCCTCTAGAGCTTCAGCCATTTCAGCGCCGCCGCGGCGGCCTCGCCCTTCGCCGTGACCGGCCGGACCTCCCCGGCCGCCCACGCCACCGCGCACAGCGCGTTGAGCGCGTCGATGCGCCGGCCGTCGCCGGTCAGCTCCCACCGGTCGCCGTGCTCCTCGACCCGCCACTGGTTCGTCCCAGCAGCCGGCGGGGGCTCGAACAGCCCGGCCAGGTCCTCCGCGACGAACGTGGGCCGCCGCTCGACCGGCGCGGCGAGCAGCTCCGCGGCGTCGCTGACCCCGGTGAGGACGAGCAGGCTGTCCATGCCGGCCCGGTACGCGCCCTCGATGTCCGTGTCCAGGCGGTCGCCGACCACGATCGGGTGCGTGGCCGCCCGTTCCCGGGCCGCCTCGAGGAACAACGTCGGGTCGGGCTTGCCGACGATCGTGTCCGGCTGCCGCCCGAGGGCCGTCGCGAGGGCCGCGACCAGCGAGCCGTTGCCCGGCAGCGGACCTCTCGGCGACGGCAGCGTCTTGTCGGCGTTCGTCGCGATCCACTTCGCGCCGCCGCGGATCGCCACCGACGCGTCGGCGAGGTCCCGCATGGCAACGTCGGGCCCGTACCCCTGCACGACCACCTCGGCCTCCTCGGCCGCGGTGACCGGCCGGAGCCCGACGGCCCTGACCTCCTCCTGCAGCGCGGGCGCGCCGAGGATGAGCACGGGCGTGCCCGCCGCGAACCGCTCGGCGAGCAGCAGCGCCGTCGCGTGCGCCGACGTGACGACCTCCCGCACCTCTGCGGGGATGCCGATCCTGGTCAGCAGCGCCGCCACGTCACCGGGCAGCCGCGAGGCGTTGTTGGTGGCGTACGCGCTGGGGATGCCCCGCTCACGCAGCCGCGCACACGCCTCGGCGGCGCCCGGGATGACCTGGTCGACTAGGTACAGGACGCCGTCGAGGTCGAAGATGACCAGGTCGTAGTGGCTGACGAGGTCCCCGCCGGCGGTGTCGCCGGCGGGTGCTCCGGACGTCTGGTCAGGCACGCGTGGTCCCGGTCTCGTCACCGTCGCCGTCGGGCCTGGTGCCGGTCGAGCGGGTGGCGTCGCCGTCACGGTCGTCGTCGGCGTCGTCGTCGCCGGTCTCGTCGTCGCTGTCTGCGTCGTCGTCGCCGTCTGCGTCGTCGCTGCCGCCGCCGGTACGCGCGGCGCCGGTCACCCGGTCGTCGCCGGCCTCGACGGGTGCGTCGCCGTCGCGGTCGTCGTCGGCGTTGTCCGCGTCGTCCTCGTCTTCGTCGTCGTAGTCGTCCTCGTCGTCGCGGTCGTCTTCGTCGTCCGCGTCTTCGTCGTCTTCATCTTCTTCTTCGTCGTCGTAGTCGTCGTCATCTTCGTCGTCCGCGTCGTCGTCCTGATCGTCGTCGCGGTCGTCGTCCTCGTCGTCTTCTACGTCGTCTTCTTCGTCGTCGTCTTCTTCGTCTTCTTCGTCTTCTTCGTCGTCGTAGTCGTCTTCGTCGTCGCGGTCGTCGTCCTCGTCGTCCGCGTCTTCGTCGTCGTCTTCGTCGTCGTAGTCGTCCGCGTCGTCGTCATCGCGATCGGTGTCGTCGCCGGCGGTGGCGCGGTCCTCGTCGAGGTCCTCGTCGCCGTCCTCGTCACCGTCCAGGACGATGCCGTCGAGCTCCAGGAGCCGCTCCGCCGCGTCGGTGACGAGTTCCTCGTCGAGGTCGGCGGCGCGCGCGAACCACTCCCGGGCCTCTTCCCGGCGGCCGGCACGCAGGAGGGCGTCGGCGTACGCGTACCGCAGCCGCGCCGCCCACACCGCGTCAGGCGCCGACGTCAGCTCACGAACCTGCAGCATCGCCACGGCGGCGTCGTGCTGGCCCATGTCGCCCCGGGCGCCGGCGGCGACGATGAGCAGCTCGACGATCTCCTCGGCGGTCAGCTTCTCCCGGTCCGCGGTACGGAACAGGTCGATCGCCTTCTCCGGCCGCTCCAGGGCCCGCTCACAGTCGGCGATGACCGCGATGTGCGTCTGCCGTCCCGTCATCCGGTGATAGGTCCGCAGCTCGCCGAGGGCCGTCTGCCACTCGCCGGCCCGGTACGCGGCGAGACCCGCGGCCTCCCGCACCACGGCGATCCGCGACGCCTTCCGGCGCGCGACGAGCGCGTGGGCGAGCGCGAGCTCCGGGTCGTCGTCGATGAGCTGCCCGGTCGCGATGAGCCGCTTGGCGACCTCCTCGGCCACGGGCCGGGCGAGCGAGCTCAGTTCGGCGCGCACCCCACGGTCCAGCTCCGACGGGTCGATGTCGTCGGCGAGCACCGGGTCCGCGACGCGGCTGACCGTCTCCTCGCCTTCGACCTCCTCGGCGACGAAGCCGGGGTCGCTCTGCCGCGGCCTGTACCCACCGGCGTCGTTGCGACGCAGCGCCTCGGGACGCTGGAAGCCTGCGCCGCGCCCGCCTGCGTCCCGGTCCCGGAACCCACCGGCACGCGGTCCACCGTCACGCTGCCCGGGACGGTCGCCCCGGTCACGGCGAGGGCCGCCACGATCGTCACGGAAGTTGCCGGACCGGTCGCCGCCGCCGTCACGGTACCCACCGGTGCGGGGCCCGCCGTCACGGTCACGGAAGCCACCGGGACGGTCACCGCCGGCGGGACGGTCACCACGGTCACGGAACCCGGGACGGTCGCCACCGGGACGCTCGCCACGGTCGCGGTACGCCGGACGGTCGCCGGCGGGCCGCTCGCCACGGTCGCGGTATGCCGGGCGGTCGCCGGCGGGCCGGTCGCCGCGGTCGCGGTACGCGGGACGGTCGCCACCGGGACGGTCGCCACGGTCGCCGCCGGCGCGGAAGCCGCTCGGACGGTCGCCGCTCGGACGGTCGCCGGTCGGACGGTCGCCACGCGAGCCACCGTCGCGGTCGCGGAAGCCACTGGGACGGTCGCCGGTTGGACGGTCGCCACGCGGGCCGCCGTCGCGGTCGCGGAAGCCACTGGGACGGTCGCCGGTCGGACGGTCACCACGCGAGCCACCGTCGCGGTCACGGAAACCACTGGGACGGTCGCCGCGCGGGCCACCGTCACGGTCGCGGAACCCACCCGAGCCGCCGGGCCGGTCGCCGCGGTCACGGAACCCACCGGCGCCACTGGGCCGGTCACCACGGTCGCCACGCGGGCCACCGTCGCGGAACGAGGGCCGGTCGCCACCGTCACGGAACCCACCACCGCGGGGACCACTGTCACGCGGACCACTGTCACGGTCGCGGAAGCCGCCCGGACGGTCGCCACGGTCACCACCGGCGCGGAACCCGGGCCGGTCACCACGGTCACCACGGGGGCCACTGTCACGGTCCCGGAACCCGCCGGAGCCACTGGGCCGGTCACCACGCGGGCCACCGTCACGGTCCCGGAACCCACCGCCGGTGGGCCGGTCGCCGCGCGGCGCGCCGTCGCGGAAGCCGCCCGGACGGTCACCGCGGTCCGCGCCACCGCGGAACGGCGGACGGTCACCACGGGAAGCGTTGTCACGGAACGGCGGACGGTCACCCCGAGGACCACCCTCACGGTCCCGGAAACCACCCGAACCACTCGGCCGGTCACCACGGTCACCACGCGGGCCACCGTCGCGGAACGAGGGCCGGTCGCCACCATCACGGAACCCACCACCGCTGGGCCGGTCACCACGGGGGCCGCCGTCGCGGTCGCGGAAGCCGCCCGGACGATCGCCACGGGCGCCGTCCCGGAAGCCGCCGGAGCCACTGGGCCGGTCACTACGGTCACCACGAGGGCCACCGTCACGGTCCCGGAACCCACCGGAGCCGGTGGGCCGGTCGCCGCGCGGCGGGCCGTCACGGAACCCCGGACGGTCACCGCGGTCCGCGCCACCGCGGAACGGCGGACGGTCACCACGGGAAGCGTTGTCACGGAACGGCGGACGGTCACCCCGAGGACCACCCTCACGGTCCCGGAAACCACCCGAACCACTCGGCCGGTCACCACGGTCACCACGCGGGCCACCCTCACGGAACCCGCCGGAACGCTCACCGTCACGGAACCCGGGCCGGTCGCCGCCGGAGCGGAAGCCGCCACCCGTACCGCCGCCGGCGCCGCCGGACCGGTATCCACCTGAGCTGCTGGAGCCACCGGAGCGGAAGCCACCCGGACGGTCGCCGCGCTCGCCACGGTCGCCGCGCGGGGCGCCGTCGCGGGAGCCGGCGTCGCGGTCACGGAAGCCACCGGGACGGTCGCCACCTTCGCGGGGCCGGAAGCCACCGGAGCGCTCACCGTCACGGAACGCGGGACGGTCACCGCCGGAACCACCGGACCGGAATCCACCCGAGCCACCGGTACGGTCACCCGACCGGTATCCGCCCGAGCTGCCGGATCCGCCGGTACGGTCGCCGGACCGGTATCCACCGGAGCCGCCGGTGCGGGGGGCGCCGTCACGGTCGCGGGAACCGCCGGAGCGCTCGCCGCCCGTGCGGTCACCGCCGGCGCGCGGGGCGCCGTCACGGGGGGTCCGGGAGCTCGACGACGAGCCGCGGTCGCGGTCCGCTCCGGTCCAACGGGGTTTGCGGTCACCGGAGGCGGGGCGCTCTCCCCGGTCCTGGCCGCCCTTGTTATCGCGGTCGTGGGGTCCTGCAGTCACGACTTCATCCTTCCCGACCGGGGTGCGCTGCATGCACTCGACCCGGTAAACGAATTAAGGGCCGCCCCAGGAAAGGGCGGCCCTTAATCGAAAATTTGTCCGGCGGCGTCCTACTCTCCCACACTCTCTCGGGTGCAGTACCATCGGCGCTGGAGGGCTTAGCTTCCGGGTTCGGAATGGGACCGGGCGTTTCCCCTCCGCTATGGCCGCCGTAACACTATGAACCTGTCAACCACCGCACACCCTGCACACACCGTTGCCGGCGTGCCTGGGGTGCGTTCTGGTGTTGGTTCAGAATCACACAGTGGATGCGTATGTCTCAAAAGCTTGTGTATGAGGTCAAGTCCTCGGCCTATTAGTACCG